>JBMORB010000307.1:0-12158 GCA_049320925.1 Thermodesulfobacteriota bacterium
GCCCGGCGCAACCATGGCGGCCGACTACTATGTGGATATTTACAATGGGGACGACGCCAACACGGGAACGGCGCCGGGCGTGGGCGGGGCCTGGAAGACCCTGCACTATGCGGCCGAGACCGGCCTATTTGAAACCTACGGCAACACCCTGCATGTGGCGGCTGGATATTATACTCCCAGCAGTGAAGTCAGTGACACCCAGCTGAGCTTTTTTATCTGGGACTCGGCCATTGTGGGCGACCCGGCCGGCGGTACCATCATTGACCTGTCCGGCGGTACCGGCTGGTCGCACGGGTTGCAGCTTTCCCCCGGCTGCCAAAACGTCACGCTCAGCGACCTGGTGGTCACAAATGCGACAGGCAGCGGTATTTTCATCAATAATGTCGACAGCGGCGTCCCTAGCAGCGCGATCACGGTCACCCACTGTACCCTGTATCAAAACACCACCGGCATTCTTCTGGTGGACTGCGACGCCACCAACACGGTTTCTGCCAACACAATTTACGACAACACCACCGGCATTCTCATCGGTTCCGCTGAGAGCAGCAACCCGGTCGGGTCTCCGGTCGTTGTCAATAATCTGATCTACAACGGCGCCGGTAACTCAATGTCCACCGGTATTCGCCTTTCTCCCGAATATGGTGATTTTGAGCCTCAGGTTTATCACAACACCATCAACGGGGCCGCAGATTATGGCATCGATATCGCCGACAATGCTTCCTATGGCGGTGCCGTGGCGCCGGACATCCGGTACAACAACATCACAGGCTGCGGAATCGGCATTGCCGACACCGGCGCATATCCCGGCAGCCCGGCCATTGAATACAATAATCTGTACGGTAACACCACTCCCTACAGCGGTGTCACACCCGGCACCAGCAATATTGCGGTTGATCCCCAGTACGCCGACGCGGTCAATTACGATTTTCACCTGGTGGGGGCTTCAGAGTGCGTGGACGCCGCGGATTTCTCCACCATCAGCACGGACCTGGAAGGTACGCCCCGGCCCCAGGGTGCCGATGCGGACATCGGGTGTTACGAGTATTCGGCGGCGGTCGGCGGCAATTATTATGTGGATATCAACACCGGCACCGACGCCACCGGGTACGGCCTGTCTCCCGCCACTCCCTGGCGGACCCTGCATTATGCGCTCATGCAATCATTTGTGCCGGGTGATGTACTGCACGTTGCGGCGGGAGAATACAGCGTGAACAACGGTGAGACAGAGGGCCCGCTTTCAGTGATGGAGGCGCAGGGCCTCACCATTGTCGGCGACCCGGCTGGCGACACCGTTATTGACGCCACATCTCCTATGTACTACTGGTCTTACGGGTTGGATATCAGCAACTCCACCGGCATAACGATTGCCGACCTTGAAATCATCAATTCCTTTAATTCGGGTATTTATGTTAACGGCGGTTCCAACATTAACGTTACGCGCTGTGATGTGCATAACAATGCCAGTTCCGGCATTTACCTGTATGACTGCGATGCCAGCGTCACGGTTTCAGCCAATAAGATATACGACAATCCCACCGGTATTTATATCCACGGCTACCTCGCCGGCTCGCCGACGGTGGTCAACAACCTGATTTACAGCACCGACGGCTCCCTGGACCGGGGCATCAATTTTTATGTGGAGGCGTTTTCCGGTATTTTTTCTCCTACCATTTATCACAACACCATTGACAGCGCCTACATCGCCGGAATAGAGGCGTACGACTCCTACAATAACACCGCAGCCCTGACGCCTCGCATTCAGTATAATATCGTCACCAACAGCGGCACGGGCATCCTTGACAGCAGTACGCCCGCCGAAGGGCTGATTGTTGACTACAACTGCCTGTTCGGCAACACCACCAACTACGGCAATGTCACCGGCGGCGACAACGACATAACGGTCAATTCGGATCCCCTTTACAACGACCCGGCCGACCCGTACTATGATTTTCATCTGACCGCCGGCTCGCCCTGTGTGGACGCGGCAGTTACCTCCAGCATCAGCACCGACCTGGACGGCACGGACCGGACCGCTCAGGGAACCTATCCGGACATCGGCTGCTATGAGCATCTGCTGATGCCACCATCGGACAACCTGCCGCCGGCCGAGCCAACCTGCCCGTCTCCGGCCACCTTCGCGGTGTTTGCCCCGGGCCAGCCGGTCACGCTTCAGGGCGGCCCTTATTCCGACCCGGAAAACGACACCCATCGGGCTTCCCACTGGCTGGTCAACCGGTTCGATCTGGGCCCCCAGAACTGGATGATCGATTACGAGACCCAGTCCCCCGGTGAGCTGACCAGCTATACGATTTCCGGCACAAGTTTTGCCCCCGGCCTGGCTTATCACTGGGCCGTGGGCTACCAGGACAGCGGCAGCTATAAATTCTCGTTCCCCGCCACCGACAAGAACGCCGTGCCTCCGCAGCGGGTGTTCGTGGTGGGCGTGGTGGAGGATGGCAGCCTGCCGCCGGCGGAGCCCGGCACCACGGCCGAGGACTACCGCATGGTTTCCGTGTCCCATATCCCCACCAACCCGTCGGCCGTGGCGGTTCTTGGCGATGACATGGCCGCCGGATATGATCCGACCCAGTACCGCATCGGTGTTTATGACTGCGAGTACAACGGCGGGGGCTACCGGGAATACCCGGACTTCGCCGTTCTTCCGGGCGGAGCGGCCTGGGTCCTGGCCAGAAACGGCTTTGAGCCCGACATCACCGGCGTTCCAGTGACCACCGAACAGTCGGTGGTGGTTCCGCTCCGGTATAACACGGACAACGGCAACGGCTGGAACATGGTGGGTCCCCCCAATGCCCGCGACTACCTGTGGAGCGACGTTCAGGTCGTGGTTTTTGACCCGCAGACCGGGGAGGTGGCTTTTTCCAGCCGCATCAGCGACCTGACCGCGGACAACCCCTACATCGACATCCGTCTGTGGGATTGGGTGGATGGGGCGTATGACGGGACCACCAGCCTGATGGAGGAGGGGTGCGGCTACTGGGTGCTGGCCAAACAGGCCAACGTGAACCTGATGTTCCCCGGAACGTTCCAAGGCCCTGCCCTGGTGGGCGGGCTGTCTCCCAGAATGTGGCTGGCCCTTGGAGTGGACCGGGCCAAAAAGGCCGTGTCCAAGATATTCTCCCCGGCGTCGGCCATTGCCGATGACGGCATCACCCCGCCCTATCCCATGGCCGATTTTAGCGGATCAACCGGCGGGGCCGATTCTTCCGCTGACTTCTGTTTTATCTCGACCCTGATGGGGGAGTGACGGACCCAAAGAGAACGTCATGATAAACAAAGGGGGCCGCGTGTTTCACGCGGCCCCTTGTATTCTGGGGGAAGAGAATTGGCGAAAAGCGACGAAGCAATCTTGCGGCATACATGTTTCGTCGGAGATTGCTTCGCCTTCGGCGCAATGACTTTTAAAGCATGCACGGGCAAGCTGGCGCTTGGCCCGTGGCACCCGCCAAAGGCAGGTATTTGATGGCGCGCTGGACATTGTGGTAAGCCCCGCCCTTTGCGGCGCAGCCGAGCGCAGGCGGGTTTTCCGGAAAAAAGCGGGCAGGCTGTCTGAGCGAAGCGAGTTCCTGCCCGCGCCGGAAAATCCGCCTGCGCAAGGGAAGCCGAAGGCCAAGCCGCCGGGCGCGGTTCTTTTGGTACTTTTCTTGCCGCCAAGAAAAGTACACGGGAAAACAGGGAGGGAAAAGCTATTGTTATTGGTCAAGATTGCTTCGCTATCGGCTCGCAATGACGTTTTTAAATAGGCGCTCTTTTGAAATAGAATTTGGTATAACTGATGACCGGCATGCCTTGCCGTCCGGCTTCACTGGACCCCGGCTCGGAGGCCGGGGTGACGGAAGCCGGAAAAACAGCCTTTCGATCCCGATCCCGATTTCGATTTGGATAAACAAACAAAAGATGCGCCGTCATGATTCAAACTGTTTTGGGGCAAGGGTGATCCAGCTTAAACCCTGAGCCCCATGGCGCCCCTGGCCGCCTTCAGCAGCTTGCCGGCCAGCCCTTTTTTACCGGCCATGATCGTGTCGTAAAGATCTTCGGTGGTTTTCGGCGGCACGGTTTCCCGGCTTTTTTTCTCCAGCCGGAGCGACTTTGTTTTGCACGTGGTCACGCACAGGCCGCAGCCGATGCATTTGCCAGTGTCCAGGACCGCCTTTTTGTTTTTGATCTGAAGCGCGCCCATCTGGCACCTTCGGACGCACACGCCGCAGCCGTTGCACGTGTCGAAATCCAGCACCGCGTAAAAATTGCTGGCCGCAAAGTCGGCGGGCCGGGGCATGATGCGCATCATTTCCAGGACCCCGCAGCAGCAGCCGCAGCAGGCGCAGACAAACTGGGGCTCCTGTTCGTTGGAAGGCTGGAGCACCAGGCCTTCCTTTTCCGACCGGTCCAGAATAGCGAGGGCCTCTTCCTTGGTGATGGTCCGGCCCCAGCCGTGGCGGCCATACATGTCATGAAAATCCCGGAATCCCAGGCACACCTCCCGCCGGTCGGTCCTTTCGCAGGGCTCGCCCAGCAGGTCCTTTGCCTTGCGGCAGATACATTCGGCCACGCCGATGCGCTTTTCGGTCTGTTCGATGATGGTCCGAATTTCATCATAGGTGGCGATGTTGTGCTCCGGTGTCACGCTTTTGGCCACGGGAACTACCCGCATCTGGGGAACCGCGGTGGTCAGGTACTCGATGCCGAATGCCTTGGTTACGTATTCCCGTGTGTCCAGGTAATAGCCGGGGCTCATGCGGGCCACCTGCATTTCGTACATGCCGATGACAAAAGGAACCAGGGCATAGTGCATGACGCCTGCCTCTTCCTTGGCAAAAATCGCGCCCCGATTCTCCATGGCGGCCAGTCGTGCTTCCAGCGCTTCTTTTGAGATGCTGGAGGATTTGGCTTTTGCAAAGATCATGTCCGCCGATTCAAACCGGTAATCCATGTGCAGGGCCACTTTGGCTTCGTCAACCGTGAACATGGCTTTAAGCAGCCGCCGTTCCACCCCGGAGAGGGTGGCGGGAAAGCCCACAGGCATGGTGTTCAGGTGTCTGCGCAGGGCGCGGTAGGTGCCGTCCCATTGACGCAGTTCGGTCAGCTTGTTTTTCAGTTGTGCCAGCGTTTCTTTCATTTTTCCATCCTTGGTGACTTGGAACCTGAAATAGATCGATCAAGGTGCAAAAGTCGATTGTCGGCAATATACGATTTTGCTTTGGGCCTGTCAATATCAGAATCCGGATAACCAATGAAAAGAGAAAGATGGAATTGCTTGTTCGATATAAAAATTTTCGCATTATTGTTAAAAAAGGTATTTTTAGGTAATTTATAGTTTATTCTTTTTGATAAATTAATAAAAACATTCTTTATATTGACATAAAATTACCATACATGATAAAAAATTTTTCTGTAGTAAAAGACCCAACAGGCTATATATCTGGGTTTTTCCAGAAAGGAGCGGCTCCATGAGATTATGCGGCAAAGTTCGCATGGCCGTTGAAAATTAGCACAGCAGGACAAGGCCGAGCACAAATCGTTTAACCATGAAGGAGGAAGAAAAATGAAAAAGATTCTGGCATTATTGATGGCCCTGGTGATCTGCGGTATGGCGATGCTGCCCTGCAGCGCCGAGGAGGCCAAGGCCCCCCTGATGATGGCCACCACCACCAGCACGGACGACACCGGCCTGCTGGACTATCTGGCGCCGCTGTTTAAAAAGGACACCGGCATTGAACTCAAGTGGACCGCCGTGGGTACGGGAAAGGCCATGCAGCTGGGCCAGAACTGTGACGTGGATGTGCTGCTGGTGCACGCGCCGGCCGCGGAAAAGTCTTTTGTCGAAGCGGGTCACGGTGTGCGCCGCACCGAGGTGATGTTCAACGATTTTGTGCTCATCGGTCCCGAGGCGGACCCGGCCGGCGTCAAGGGGAAAAGCGTGGCCGAGGCCCTGGCCGCCATCCTGGCCAGGCAGGCCGTGTTTGCCAGCCGCGGCGATGATTCAGGCACCCACAAGATGGAGCTTTCCCTGTGGAAGGACGCGGGCCTGACGGTCCCCGACGGCGCGGCCTGGTACATGCAGGTTGGCCAGGGCATGATGACCACCATCAACATGGCTGCCGAGCGGGGCGGCTATACGTTGACGGACCGGGGCACTTATATCACCTACAGCGCCAATCTGAAGGATAATCCGCCGCTGAAGATTCTTGTGGAAGGAGACGCCAGGTTGAAAAACCAGTACAGCGTGGTGCTGCTCAATCCGGCAAAGTGCCAGAAGATCAACGTTGCCGGAGCCGAAGCGTTTGAAAAATGGCTGGCCGGCAAGCAGGGCCAGGGGTATGTAAGGGACTTTAAGCTGATGGGAAAACAGCTCTTTTTCCCGAACGCAAAATAGGTTTTGACGGGCGGAGGCGGGATTTTGCGCCTCCGCCCGTTTTCAGCCTGGACATTTTACGGGGACAAGAACGCTTTCCTTTGAAATCAATCGGGGCAGGGCATGGGTTTCGATCCCGATCCCGATAGCGATTTCGATTTAGATAGTGTCCATCCATCTGTTATAAGGACACGAAAAAGGTTTCCAAT
Source organism: Thermodesulfobacteriota bacterium (assembly GCA_049320925.1). Taxonomy (GTDB): domain Bacteria; phylum Desulfobacterota; class Desulfobacteria; order Desulfobacterales; family Desulfosudaceae; genus Desulfosudis. The sequence continues at coordinate 6,580 of JBMORB010000307.1, forward strand.
CCAGAGATGAGAAATTTTTTCTGGCAACCGTGATTCAGCCAAAAGTTGATACGCCATGGAATTTATTGCATCCGGTTTTTTAAAAGCCCTGGTACTGCTGGCCACGGGCGACGCCCAGACCTACTCGGCGGTTTATGTCACGCTGCGGGTGACCACGATCTCCATGGCGTTCAGCCTGGCTTTTGGCGTTCCCCTGGGCTTTCTGCTGGGACATCACGAATTTCCAGGCAAAAAGCAGGTTCGTGTTTTTGTGGATACCCTGCTTTCCCTGCCCACGGTTTTTGTGGGGTTGCTGGTTTATGCGTTTCTCTCCTACCGCGGACCTTTTGGCGGGTGGGGCCTGCTGTTCACCATCCCGGGCATCGCTGTCGGGCAGACCCTCCTGGCGCTGCCCATCGTGGTCTCCCTGGTGGCCACGGCCACTCAGGCCACCGACGCCAGCCTGCGCACCACCCTGATCTCACTGGGCGCCGGCCGCAAAGACCTGCTGCTGACAACACTCTGGGAAATCCGTCATGGTGTTGCTTCCGCCGGGCTGGTGGCCTACGGCAGGGTCATGACCGAGGTGGGCATCTCCCTGATGGTGGGCGGCAACATCAAGTGGTATACCCGCACCATTACCACGGCCATCGCCCTTGAAACCAACAAGGGCCAGTTTGCCATGGGCATCGCCCTGGGTTTGGTACTGCTGCTGATCGCGTTTTCCGTGACCCTGGGCGTCACGTTTTTCAGGCGGCGGACATGATGAAATACGCGGGTCCAAAAGGCGGAATCATATCGTCGGCAATCTACCGAATTTCCGGTCTGGCCTATGCTTATGGTAACGGGCCGCATGTTCTGGACGTGCCGGAACTGACCATTGAGCCGGAAACCATCACCAGCCTGATCGGTCCCAATGGCAGCGGGAAAACCACTTTTTTAAAACTGCTGGCCTTTGTGGAAAAACCGGCGCAGGGAGAGATTCGATTCAAGGACCGCCCCTCCGGACCTTTTGCCGATCACGCGCGGTTCGCCGTCACTTTTCTTCCCCAGACGCCGTACCTGTTAAAACGAAGTGTGTATGGGAACATCGCTTACGGCCTCAGGTTGAGGGGAATCACCGGCGACCTGACCCGGCGGATCGAAAGCGCCCTGGCCCTGGTGGGGTTGCCGGCGGAATATGCCCGCCGCCGTTCCGAAGCGCTTTCCGGGGGCCAGGCCCAGCGGGTGGCCCTGGCGGCCCGGCTGGCGCTGGAACCCGAGGTGCTGCTGCTGGACGAGCCCACCGCCAGCGTGGACGCGGAAAGCGCCCGGCTGATCAAAGAGGCGGTGCTGGAGGCCAGACAAAAGCGCGGCACCACCGTGGTGGTGGCCAGCCACGATCCGCAGTGGATGCACGAAATCCCCGATCGGATTCTGCAAATGCACCATGGCAGAGTATGGGAGGCGGGCAATCGGAACGTGGTGAACGGTCCGTGGAAGCCCTCAGAAGACGGGCGTTGGGAAAAAGTCCTGCCCGGCGGCCAGCGGATCCTGGTGCCGCCGCCTCCGGCGCCTGACGCCTCGGCGGTGATTGATTTTGCCCTGGCCCGGCTGGAAGCCGGCGGGGCCGGCCCGTATTCCCTGTGCGTCACGGTGTCCCGCCTGATACTCGAACCCCGGCGCCGGGCCGTTGCCGTGACTCTGACGGCGGACCAACTGACCCTGACCGTCCGGGTCGACTGCCCGGCGGTGGAGCAGGGCGGCCTTCTGCCGGGGAAGACGGTCTTTCTCTCCTACGATCCCGATTCGGTTACCTTCATGTAGACCCTCCTCCCACTATTGGCCCGATTACCCCGGACATTTCATGAGGTTTTTTTGACGTTGGTTAATTCTTGTATAAGATACGGAATGTTGCAATGGATTTCAGGCGTTTTCTGAAAATACAAACTGTCACAAGCAACTTGAGGCATTTTCTTATGTCGAAAAATTTCACCCTTCGGGCGAGCCGCCTTGGCCGCATCTGCTGTGTTGCAGGCCGCTCGCAGTAGATTGACTGCAGCTTCGCGTCCTGCGCCTTGCACCTGCGGCCAAATCAACTCGTGAAATATCCGGGTTACATGTTCAGACATGCCGGTTTTGAAGATCGCAAGCCGTAGCCCAAAGTTTTTGTTGACGATACTGGCAAAAAGATGTTTCTTGTTTTCGATACATTCTGAAAAAAAAGCGCATGGTGGGCAATGCCCGGCGGCAAACGGTAATCGCCATCCGGTTTTTCGCCGGAGACAGACGGAGAATGTGTGAACGGGTCCCGGACAGACGCACTGCTGATTTCGCTTCAGGTCGACCTGGATACCATCGGCCTGAAGCAGCTTCACGCTGTTTTGAGGGACCAGGGGTTTAGCTCCCTGTTGCTGTATCTTCCCTGCTTCCATCACGCTGATAATATGCTCCTGGAGCGGATCATCCGTTTTGTCGCCGACCGCGCTCCCGGATTTGTGGGCATCAGCCTGATGTCCCATGAATACTTCGGCGCAGTGGCCCTGACGCGCCGCCTCAAGCAGGCGTTTGCCGATATGCCGGTGATATGGGGCGGGGTCCATCCCACCATTGCTCCGGAGATGTGTCTTGATCACGCGGATTATGTCTGTGTCGGTGAGGGCGAACACGCGGTGACGGCCATGGCCCGGGCCTTTCGGGAACAGCAAGGCGTTGAACACATTCCCAATCTCTGTTATCGCCGGGAAGGCCGGATCGTCAGGAACGCGCTTGAGCCGGCCATTGAGGATCTGGATGGCCTGCCTGCCTGTGAGCATCTTCCGAAGGCGGCTTATATCGCTCACCGGAAAAAAATTATTCCCCTGGATCGGAGCCAGCTGAAACGCTATGGACGGTGGCGCGGCACGGTGTACAGTACGATGGGCAGCCGGGGGTGTCCGTTCTCCTGCGCTTATTGCTGCAATGATTTTTTCTCCCGGCTTTATGACGCCAGGAAAATAAGACGCCGGAGCGTATCCAGCCTCATGGCTGAACTGGCGCGCGCGGTTGCAGATCATCCGGGGCTTTCGTACATCAACTTTCAGGACGACTGTTTTCTGGCCTGTTCCGACGCCTATCTGGATGAGTTTTGTGAGGCCTATCGCCGGGACGTCGCCATTCCCTTTGTTGTTCGCTGCATTCCGGCGTTTGTGAATGCCGACCGGTTGAAAAAGCTAAAAGACGCCGGTCTTGCCTGGATCTCCCTGGGCTTGCAGTCCGGCAGCAACCGGGTGCTGGCCGATGTCTATAACCGGCGTTCCACCGCCGAACAGTTTCTGGCCGCGGCCCGGCTGGTGCACGCCGCCGGCATCGCGGCTTACTATGACGTCATCCTGGACAACCCCCTGGAAAGCGATGAGGACCGGTACAAAACCATTGATGTGCTGACAGCCGCGCCCAGGCCTTATTTTCTTCAACTTTTCAGCCTGGCTTTATATCCGGGAACGGAGCTTTACAGACGGATAACATCCGACTGCCCCGAACGGGCCAATGCATATCTAAAAAAGAACTATTATCATTATAAACATACGGACGCCAACCGCATGATACGGCTTTCCGGGTATCTGCCGGCCGTTCTCATGCGGCGGATGGTCGCATATGGCAAAAGCAGACCCCGAAGCGCCGAATTCCGGCTGGCACTTATCACGGCCGGACTGTTGTCAACCCTGGTTCTGGAACCGCTGGCCTACTTTCGGGTGATTCAAATGAGCCAGAACGGAAGCGTGAAAAAAACACTCAAACAGATTCCGGTTTTTTTCCGAGTCGGTTTCAGTCGCTATGTTAAACAGTTTTCCAGCGGTTTGACAACGATTGCCGAACGGTGGGTGAGGGATGAGCTGACATCCGGTAGTGGATCAAATCGGGATATTTCATAAAACTGCCGGGTCATGATCGGTTTTGCCGGAAACGGCTGGCAGAAAAGTCCTTTTAGAGAGATGAAAGACGATACAAGACAATGGCCAGAGTGCTGCTGATAAAACCCAGATTCATGACAGGGCCTGAATTCCAGTCTATCACCCATCCGCTGGGGCTGATGTATGTGGGAGCGGCCCTGAAGGCGGCCGGACACAGCCCCAGAATCCATGACTGTGTCAGGGACAGGCGTAATTTCTCGGAACTGAAACGGATCATCAAAGAGTGGCAGCCGGATGTTGTCGGCCTGAGTTTTATCGTTTCCGAAGTGGAAGAAGCCGGTTTTGTCCTGTCAGCGGTCCGGTCCCTTATCCCGGATGTGCCGGTTGTGTTCGGCGGCCCCGGTCCTTCAGCCAACCCTGGAGGCATGCTGGCTTTCATGGGCGCCGATTATGTGATCCAGGGGGAGGGGGAACGTGTTTTCCCGGAAATGGTTAACGCCATTGGCGCCGGCCGTTCGCCGTCATGGGTCGTTGAAAATATTCCCGGCGTGACGGCAATGTGCGACGGCAAACCGGCCGGGGGCCATCCGGCCCCTCTGCTTTCCGAGGATGAATTAGATCGGCTTCCTTTTCCGGCCTGGGATCTGATCGATCACAAAATTTACGCACGAACGACCTCAATGGCAACGGTAGGGCGCCGTCCCTACATGACCATCATCACTTCCAGGGGTTGTCCGTTTCACTGCGTTTACTGCCACCAGACAGTGGGAAAACAATTCCGCAAAAGGTCTCCGGAGTCGGTTCTGGCGGAGATAGATGAAATTCAGGCCCGTTACGGTATCGGGGAGTTTGAAATCGTGGATGACTGTTTTAACCTGGACCACCAGAGAATGTGCCTGATTCTCGAGGGGCTTCGGAAGGGGGCCGGGAAGATCAGGCTCCATTTTCCAAATGGTGTTCGTGCGGACCAGTTTGAAAGTGGGGATATGCGACTGCTCAGGCAGGCCGGAACGGTTTCCGCCTGTTTTGCCGTTGAGACCGCCGCTCCCCGACTGCAGAAACTGATCCGGAAAAATCTTGACATGGACAGAACCGTCAACACGATTAATGCCGCGGTTGATGAGAATATCTATACGACAAGTTTTTTTATGGTCGGGTTACCCACGGAAACTTTTGAAGAAGCGCGCCAGACGGTGGATTTTGCCGTCAAGTCTCGTATTCACCGTGCCTTGTTCATGCTGGCCACGCCGTTTCCCGGGACTGAACTGGCAGAGATGGCCAGGGAAATAATAAAAGCGAAAAAATTGTCAGGCAGTCTGAACAGCTTGAATTACTATAATAACAGCCTGAATATTTCGGCTATGACGGATGAGGAACTGCAGAAAATTTTTCGCATGGCCTATCGTAAATTTTTTATGAACCCGCGACATGTTTTCCGGCTGTTGGCCCATCATCCCAAGGCGGCTTCTCTACCACGATATGGATTGATCACACTGATAAAAATGATTCCCGGCCTGCGGCGTGTTCGGGCATGAAAAAGGGCCCGCCCGTAGCGGATGCTTTTTGCCGGTGACGGCCCTTAACTCAGGTATTTCAGAATATCCGGGTTAAACCGGCTGTGCGACCATGCAAAAAAGGATGGCATCGTTGAAGCTTGAATACATTACCTGTAACCTGTGCGGCGCCGATGATGCAAGGGTTTTATATACCCTTCAGGGAATGGACATC
>JBMORB010000308.1:0-12121 GCA_049320925.1 Thermodesulfobacteriota bacterium
TGTCCCGGTTGGCGACATGCAGGTGCCGGGCGCCGGTGGCTTCATGTTCCAGTTCGTATACCAGCGATTGAATCTCTTCAAACGCGATGACCTGCTTCACATGGTAGCCGCTTACCATGGAGCCGGGTTCAAGACCGGTGCCTTTTGTCATTCACTGCTCCGTTTCCGCTGTCCGCCGCCGCAAGAAAGCATGCATCCGGCCTGAGCCCTTTTATGCCGCCTTGTATATACCCCGCCCCGACCGCTGAATCTGGCCCAGCTTGTGAAGCCGGAAGATGATGTTGCGCAGCTTCTTTTCCTCAAACCCGGTTTTTTTCTGCAGGGCGGCAAAGGTGGCCCCTTTTTTACTGCGTTTCACGCTTTCCAGCACCACGCTGGTGGCCGACAGCCGGCGCAGCCCGGTCCCTTTGGCGGCCCGTTTATGCTCGGCGGCCCCCCCCCTGGCGGCGGCCGTGGCCGCCTTCTTGACCGCCCGCTCCAGGCGATCGATTCTCGCGGCAAGCTTTTCCATGTCTTTTTTCGTCAGAAACCCCTGTTCCCTGAGAATCTGTTTGAACGCCGCATCCATTGAAATCTGTGTCGCTTTTCTTGGCATTGTCAGCCTCCCTTTTTAAGAAATAAACACATTCCCCTTCCGGGACTCGAACATGCGGACAACCGCCGGAGCCCTTTTCACCCCGGAATACCAGCGCCTTCAAGGGGAACCTGTCGCCGCGGGCATAACGGTGCTCTGCCATCCCGGCCGGCCGTCAATAAAAATTAAGCAATCGGCTTTTGCTCTGTTTTCCGTTTACTAACATACTTGTAGAACACCATGACGTGAAAAGTCAAACCCGTTTCTGGAATTAGCAATCCCTGCATCGTTTGCGCATATCAGCCGGACCGGCTGGTTTTTAGCAGCCGGTCGTTTTCCCTCGTGGCTGCGGCCGGAAGAACCCGAAAACGGTCCGGCGCGCCCATTGTTTTGACAACATATTGAAACAAAAGAAGAAAAATACATGCATCATTCCATGTGTTTTCCGGGGCCGCCCAAGCCGGCGAATGTTAAGACTTGCAAAAAAATCCATGATCGCTTATGAACGTAATGCGATAAACTTGTAATGTGATACGTATTGTGCTGAATATTTTCCCGTTAGCGGTTGACCATACACTTTAAGGAGTATTTACCCTATGCTGCAATTCATGCGAAAGAGAGCCTCTTCCATAATCATCAAGGGCGTTCTGAGCCTGGTCATCCTGGCTTTCATCTTCCTGGGCATCGGTAATTTTCAGGACCGTCAGGAAGTCACGGCCGCCAAAGTCAACGACGACATCGTTTCAGCCCGGGAGTTTCAATTCGCCTATCAGCGGCTTTTAGACTCCTACCGCCAGCAGTTCGGTGAGGCCATGAACCCCGACCTGCTGAAAATGCTCAATTTAAAAGAGCAGGTGATGAATCAGCTGGTGGCCGAAAAAATCATGCTGCAAGAAGCCTCAAAATTGGGGCTGCACGTCTCAGACACCGAACTGGCCGAATCCATCAGCCGCATTCCCGCGTTTCAGAATAATGGCCGTTTTGACAAGACCCGTTACACCCGGTTGTTGCAAAGCAACCGAATGACCGCAGCGGCTTTTGAACAGAGCCAGAAACAGGCCCTGCTGACTGAAAAGCTCCAAAAAGCCATCACCGGCAACATCACGGTTTCAGAAAATGAAGCACGGCAATGGTTCGAGTGGGAAAACACCCAGGTCGGCATAAAGGCCGCCGTGTTCAAGGGGGAAAAATACGCCGACCGCATGCCCACGGAAGAAGAGCTGACCGTCTATTTCGATGAGCACAAAGACGCTTACAAAACGCAGGAAAAGCGGAAGCTCACATACGTTCAGATTCAACCCGCCCGCTACCTGTCCACCGTCAAGGTTTCCCCGGAAGACATCGCCGCCTTTTACGATGAGAACCAGGACCTCTACTGGAATGAAAAAACCGTGGCGGCCCGACACATTCTGATACCGGTCAAAGAAGACGCCGATGAACAGGCGGTGGAAGCGGCCCGGCAGAAGGCCGTGGAGATTCACGCCATGGTGACCGGCGGCAAGGACTTCGCGGAAACCGCCAAGAAGTACTCCCAGTGCCCCAGCGCCCAAAACGGAGGGGATCTGGGCACTTTTGCAAAAGACGGGATGACGGCGCCGTTTGCCGAAAAGGCCTTCTCCATGTCCCCCGGCGAAATCAGCGAGCCGGTGCGCACCCAGTTTGGATGGCATATTATAAAGGTAGAAAAAGTCAACGAGCCCTTTGTCACACCGCTGGAAACGGTCCGGACCAACATCGAAAAACGGTTGGTCGAAGAGAAGGCCGGTGAATACGCCTATGATGAAGCACTAAGCCTCTTTGACGCGGCACTGGACGCGGGCAGCCTTGAAAAAGCCGCCGCCGGCAAGAAACTGGCCGCCGTCACCACCGATTATCTTCAGCCCGGCGACATGATTGCCGGCATCGAAAACAGTCAGGGCATGGTGCGTCAGGCGTTTGACTTTAATGAAGGCGACATCAGCGATGTGATCTCAGTGGAAAGCACTTACTACATCTTCCAGGTGACCCGGATCGAACCGGCGGCGGTCCCGGAACTGGCTGCCGTAAAAGACGCCGTAACCGCCGACCTCCGCGTAGAGCTCCAGAAAGAACAGGCCCAGTCTGAAGCCCGGGCCGTGCTTGAAAGGATCAAGGCGGGCGCCGCCCTTGATGAGGCCTGCGCCGGAACCCGGGCTGAGGTGTTGACCACCGGCTTCTTCGGCCGTTCCGGGCCCATTCCCGTTATCGGCAACGAACCGGCCCTGTCCAGGGCCGCTTTTGAGCTTTCGGCGGCCGCCCCCGTGGTCCCGGATGTGGTGGAAGGGGAAAACGGTTATTATGTCGCCGTCCTCGACGGCAAAAAACCGCCCGAGGACCAGGCTTTTGATGAAAAAAAGGATGCCGTTCTCAAACGGCTCGCGGCCCGGAAAAAGAGTGAGGCATTCATGTCATGGCTCACCGCCATGAAAGCGAAAAGCGAGATAGAGATCGACGAGGCTTTTCTGAAATAGCCCGGCAACACCTCATGGCGGCGGCGCGGAGAGCGGTTCCGCCGCCGGAGGGGCAAAACGGGTAACCCTGTTCGGAAAAAAGGAGGGCGCCTATGTTCTTCAAACGTTCGTCGAAAGCCTCCAGCGGCGATGAACCGGTCTATCGCCCCTACAAGCAGTGCCCGGACTGTCTGGCCAAAATGCCCCTGAAAGCCACAAAATGCCCGGACTGCGGCATTTCCGTGGGAGAAATCCAGGAGGACGGAAAGGCCCGGAAACCCACCGACTGGAAGGGCTACATCATATCGGCCCTGCTGTTTGCCCTGTTCTACTATTTCGTGCGGTGGGCCTTCTTCAGCAAATAGATCCCGCTTTTCAACACTTTCTCGCCACAACCGGAAAGGAAACGGCATGCTCGACAACAGGAACTTCTGGTACGCCAACATGGCCGGCGCCGTTGCCGGATGGATTTTCATCATCATCGGCGCGGCCTCCCCGTTTTCAGGGGCACTGCACATACTCTGGGTTATCGTGGCCCTTCTGTGGGTCATCGGCCACCCCCTGGAACTGGCCATGGCCGTTCCCCTGGCCATGAAAGCCGGTTACAGCCCCGGCATCACCGTGGTCAACACCCTGGTCTTCGGCATCACCTGGTGGATCCCGGTCAAGCGGGGTGTCTTCAAGCCCTGAGGTTTATCCTTTCACAAAACCTTCAGGCCACCTGGCTCTCATGAAAAAAGGAAGCCAATCCATGCCGACAATGGATGAACTCAAGGCCCAGCTGGCGGCAGTGGAAGAAAAGCTGGCCGAGGCACGGGCTCGCATGCCGGCCCATTCCGTAAAGCCCTTTACCATGACCACCCTTCTCGACCTGGAAGACGAGCGGGACGCCCTGCTGGTCCGGATTGAAAAAATGGAAAGAGAAGAGACGACGTAATCTTTGACGCATCTGTATACCAGGAAAATACTTTGCTTCGCTCGCAATGTCCTGGCGGTTTGATTGATCCCGATTTCGATTTGGATGGAGCCCTGCCGAATCGGCACCGTCAGCTTCGTGTTCTTCCGTGTTTTAAAGCGGCCGGCCGGGCCTGAGACACCGGATATTTTCACACGAAGGACGCAAAGAAACGAAACGCACAAAGAAAGGGGGGGCTTTTTCCGTCAGGCCCGCCCTGGTTCGTGCCGCCTGAATGCCGGCTCATGCCTCGCTCTTTTTCCCACTCCGGACCCGCAGGTTCAAAAACTCCACGAACACCGAAAATCCCATGGCAAAATAGATGTAACCGCGGGGGATGTGCAGATCCATGCCGTCGCCGATCAGGGCCACGCCCACCAGCAGCAGAAAGGAGAGGGCCAGCATCTTGATGGTGGGGTGTTTTTCGATAAAGACGCTCACCGTGTCGGCCAGCGCGATCATGACGCCCACGGCAATCACAATGGCCGCCACCATCACCCATATCTGCTGAGCAAGGCCAATGGCCGTGATCACCGAATCCAGGGAAAACACGATGTCCAGCACCATGATCTGGACCACCACGGAAAAAAAAGCCGGCGCGACGCCACCCCCTCTTCCTGGCCTTTGCCCCCCTTCCCCTTCAACGGCTGCGTGAATCTCCATGGTGCTCTTGGCCAGAAGAAACAGCCCTCCGGCAATCAGAATGATGTCCCGGCCCGACACCGGGTTGTCCAGCACCGAAAACAGGGGCGCGGTCAGCCGCATGATCAGCGTCAGGGAAAAAAGCAGCAGAATCCGGGTGACCAGGGCCATTGCCAGGCCCACCCGCCGGCCAGCGGCCTGTTGCGCTTCCGGCAGCCGGCCGGCCAGAATGGCGATGAACACGATGTTGTCAATGCCCAGAACGATTTCCAGTGCCGTCAAGGCCGTCAGGGCCAGCCAGATACCGGGGTCTGCCAGGTGTTCCATGGGTCCGTCCGCTTCTTTGTGAAAGCTGCTACAGGGAATACAGGTTCTTTACAAACTAAAAAAGGGGCTCGTCATAAACGATAACCCCTTGTTTTTCTTCTGGTAGCGGGGACAGGATTTGAACCTGTGACCTTCGGGTTATGAGCCCGACGAGCTACCGGACTGCTCCACCCCGCATCATCCGATTTGCCGTTTGTATATCACTTGCCCCGCCCTGTCAAGGGTTTTTCCGGCAGCCAGGGTTTAATACCCGGCCAGCAGGGCCTTGATTCTCGCGGCCTCCTGCCGCCCGGCGGCATCCGGCGCAAAGGTCAGGCGCACCTCTTTTCTCCTGGAGGCCGCGCCCGATATGATGGTGATGGACGCTTTGGGAAGTCCCATCACCCGGGACAGAAAGGCCACGCACATCTCGTTGGCCTTGCCTTCCACCGGCGGGGCCGTGATCTTGATCTTCAGGGCGTTGTCATGGCCGCCCACCACGAGGTTTTTAGAAGACCGGGGCACCACCAGCAACGGAAATGAAAGGGTGGAAAGCGTTTCCTTGACGGGTATCATCACCGGGTCAGTGAATCGGCCAGCAGTTCCCGCAGCGCGTCGTAGCCGGTGACCACCGGGAACTGGGGAAACTCCCGGACCACGTTTTCCGGGGGACGAAACAGAACACCGACGTCGGCCTCCTTGAGCATGCCGATGTCGTTGTAGGAGTCGCCCATGGCCGTGATGTGGTAGTTCAGCGTGCGCAGGGCCAGCACCGTGTGGCGCTTGCCGTCCTTCTGGCGCAGGTTGTAGTCCGTGATGGAGCCGTCCGGTCCGATGGTCAGGGTGTTGCAGAACAGCGTGGGCAGCAGCAGCTTTTCCATCAAGGGCCCGGCAAACTGGGTGAAAGTGTCGGACACGATGATGACCTGGGTCTTTTTCCGCAGCCAGGTAAGAAACTCCAGCGCCCCGTCCAGGGGGTCGATGGTGGCGATCACGTCGGTGATGTCTTTGAGTTTAAGGCCCCGCTCCGCCAGAATCGAAAGCCGCTTTTTCATCAGCACGTCATAATCGGAGATGTCCCGGGTGGTAAGCTTTAGTTCGTCGATGCCGGTCTTTTTGGCCACATTGATCCATATTTCCGGAACAAATACCCCTTCCAGGTCGCAGCAGACAATATTCATTTATGTCCAACACCTTTCATGCTTTACAAATCACCGTTCTCGTCTTCTATGCGGATGACCACCGGCTCGCCTTCCACAATGTCAAAGGAGGCGATCTCGGCCAGGGCTTTTTTCACGTCGGCCTCGCACGCCTTGTGGGTCAGCATCACCAGGGGCGTGTGGCCTCCGAAGTAGCGGCCCTTCTGGTTCACCGACTTGATGCTGATGTTGTGGCCGCCCAGTGCCCCGGCGATCTTGGACAGCACGCCGGGCCGGTCCGCCGCGGCAAACCGGAAATAGTAGCGGGTGTGCAGCCGGTCGATGGACAGCACGGGCGCGGGCCGGATCGCCTCGGGCCGGTACGAGAGCGCGGGAACGCGGCCGTGGGAACCGGACACGATGTTACGGGCGATATCCACGATGTCGCTCACCACGGCGCTGGCCGTGGGCATCCGGCCCGCGCCCCGGCCATAGAGCAGCATGTCTTCCACGCAGTCCCCGACCACGGTCACCGCGTTGAGCGCTCCGCTGACGCCTGCCAGCATGTTGTCAAAGGGAATCATGGTGGGGTGGACCCGGGCCTCCACCGCGCCGTCGGCCTGCTTGCTGATGGCCAGCAGCTTGACCGTGTATCCGAAGTCCCTGGCAAACTCGATGTCCACGGGCGTGATCCGGCGAATGCCCTCGATATAAACATCCTCCAGGTTGATGGTCATGCCGAAGGCGATGGCGTTTAAAATGGCCAGCTTGTGGGCCGCGTCAAACCCGTCCACGTCCAGGGTGGGATCGGCCTCGGCAAATCCCTTTTCCTGGGCCTCGCGCAGCACCTGGTCAAAGGCGCACCCCTCGGCGGTCATCTTGGAAAGGATATAGTTGCAGGTGCCGTTTAAAATCCCCCGGATGGAGTGGATGGTGTTGGCCACCAGGGACTCCCGGATGGACTTGATGATGGGCATGCACCCGCCCACGCTGGCCTCGTAGGCCACGTCCACGCCTTTTTGCGCGGCCAGGGGGAAAATGTCGTTGCCGTGGGCCGACAGCAGGGCCTTGTTGGCGGTGACAACGTGCTTGCCGTTATTGATGGCCCGAATGATGAAATCCTTTGCGATGGTCTTGCCGCCGATCAGCTCCACCACGATGTGGATTTCCGGGTCGTCCACCACGGCGCCGGCATCGGCGGTCATCACGCCGGGCGCCAGGTTGAGTCCTTTGCTCCGGCTCAAGTCGATATCGGCGATGCGGCGCAGCTGAATGTCGATGCCGGTGCGCTCAAACATCAGCTTCCGCTTTTCCAGCAGTATTTGGGCTGTTCCGCTGCCCACGGTGCCGCATCCCAGTATACCCACGTTGATCTGTTGCATGGTCAATCCTTTATTCCCGGCGGCTTCGCTTTTCGGGTCAGCCGTGTTTTATTGTCTTTCTCTTTGATGGGTGCCACGGTCCAGGCGACGGCTTGCCCGTGCTTCGCCTTGCGGTTGGCCCCTTGGCGGCCTGAAGGCCGCCGCTACATTGGCCCGTGCCGCCCACGACGTTTTGGACCTCGTTCCCCTGTTTTAATAAAACCCTCCATTACTGCATGAAGGGTTCGGGCTATAAAATTTTCTTGATGCCTCTCACCGCCTGGTTGGTGCGCATCTCGTTTTCAATCAGGGCGAACCGGACGTAGTCGTCCCCGTATTCGCCGAACCCCAGGCCCGGCGACACCGCCACCTGGGCCTCGTGAATCAGCATCTTGGAAAACTCCACCGACCCCATGTGCCGGTACTTTTCCGGAATTTTCGCCCACACGAACATGGTGCCCTTGGGCTTTTCAATCTCCCAGCCCACGCGGTTCAAGCCGTTGACCAGGGTGTCCCGCCGGGACCGGTAGGTTTCACAGATATCCTTCACGCACTGCTGGTCCTCGTTTAACGCGATGATGGAGGCGATCTGAACGGGCTGGAAAATGCCGTAGTCCAGGTAGCTTTTGATGCGGCGCAGCGCGCCCACGATCTGCCGGTTGCCCACGCAAAAACCCACGCGCCAGCCGGCCATGCTGTAGCTCTTGGACAGGGAGAAAAACTCCACGCCCACGTCCTTGGCCCCTTCCACCTGAAGGAAGCTGGGCGCCACATACCCGTCGAAGACCAGGTCGGCGTAGGCAAAATCGTGAATGATCATCACGTCGTATTTTTTGGCGTAGGCCACGATTTCCTTGAAAAAGTCCAGTTCCACCACCTCGGTGGTGGGGTTGTGGGGATAACTGATGATCAGCACCTTGGGCTTGGGCCAGCTCTGCCGGGTGCCGTCGATGAGGTTTTTCAGGAAATCCTGTCCCGGCCCCACGGGAATGCCGCGCACGCTGCCGCCGGCGATGATGGTGGCGTAGGGGTGAATGGGATAGGTGGGGTTGGGCGTAAACACCAGGTCCCCGGGGCTGATGGTCACCAGGATCAGGTGGGAAAACCCCTCCTTCACGCCGATGGTGACAATGGCCTCTTCCTCATGATCGATGGCCACGTCGTAGCGGCGCCTGTACCAGTCTGAAATGGCCAGGCGCAGCTTGCGGATGCCCATGGAGGCCGAGTAGCGGTGGTTGTGGGGCTTTCGGGCCGCCTCCACCATCTTTTCCACGATGTGGTCCGGCGTGGGCATGTCGGGATTTCCCATGCCCAGGTCGATGATATCCCTGCCGGCCCGGCGCGCCTCCATCTTGATGGCGTTCACCGTGGCAAACACATAAGGCTGGAGCCTGTCCAGCCTTCCGAATTTTTTTGTCATGTCCATGGCCTGATTTTCAGCCTTCCTTCAAAGATTGTTTTAAATTTTACTAAAATACACAAGCCGGCATCTCATGTCAAAATTATTTCCCTCCTTTTTGCGCTAAAAATCGGCGTCATTCCTTAAAAAAGACCGGCAACCGCCGCCCGGCCGGATTCCCGGGTAAAATCAGTTTGACTTTGGGCCGGGCCGGGGCTAGTATGAAAACCCTTGAATCGCAAGGATCGCAAGCAACCCAACGGAAGAAGGAAACCACCATGAGTTCACTGACCTACGCGGATGCCGGTGTGGATATCGACAAGGCCAATTCGTTTGTGGAAGACATCAAGCGCATCGCCAAGGAGACCAAACGGCCGGGCGTGATGGGCGACATCGGCGGCTTCGGCGGGCTCTTTTCCCTGAACATGTCGAATCTGAAAAATCCGGTGCTGGTCAGCTCCACAGACGGCGTGGGCACCAAGCTGAAGGTGGCCTTCATGGCCGACCGGCACGACACCGTGGGCATCGACCTGGTGGCCATGTGCGTCAACGACATCGCCGTTCAGGGGGCAAAGCCCCTCTTTTTCCTGGACTACATGGCCATGGGAAAACTGGACACCCGCATCGCCACGGACATCATCAAAGGCATCGGCGAAGGATGCAAGCAGGCCAGATGCGCCCTGATCGGGGGCGAAACCGCCGAAATGCCGGGCCTTTACCAGGACAAGGAGTACGACCTGGCCGGCTTTACCGTGGGCATTGTGGAAAGCAGCGACATCATCGACGGGTCCAACATTCATGTGGGCGACCGGCTCATCGGCATCGCCTCCAGCGGGCTGCACAGCAATGGCTATTCCCTGGTGCGCAAGATCTGCTTTGACGTGCTCAAGCTCAAGATCAACGACTACGTCGATGACCTGGGCAAGACCCTGGCCGACGAACTGCTCACTCCCACCATCATCTATTCGGAAATCATTCAGAGCCTTTTAAAACTCTTTCCGGTGCGCGGCATCGCCCACATCACCGGCGGCGGCCTCACCGACAACGTGGTGCGCATTCTTCCCCAGGCCTGCGTGGCGACCATTCAAAAAGGGTCGTGGGAAATTCCGCCGGTTTTCCATTTCCTGCAAAAGGCCGGCAAGGTGGCGGACGCTGAAATGACCCGTACCTTCAACAACGGCATCGGCCTGGTGGTGGCGGTGCCCCAGGACAAAGCCGGCGACGCCATGGAAAGCATCCGGGCCGTGGGGGAAAAACCGTTTTTGATCGGCGAAATCACCCCCCGGAAAAAGGATGAACCCCAGGTGCAGGTAGTGTAATTACCGATTTAAAATTTTTTAAACGTCCGTGCGGGCGCAGCGAAGCAGTCTTGAACATTCAGCCGTCATCGAGCCAAAGGCAAAGCAATCTTGTCCATATGCGAAAAAGATTGCTTCGTCGCTTTGCTCCTCAATGACGGGGGATGTGGAACATCCGCTTCCCGCAACGACCCTTTTGTCGGGACAACCGAATGATGACGAAAACATCAAAATCCCTCAAACCCGGCTTTTTTGACCGGCTGCGAAAGGCCTTTGCCGACTATCTCAAGGCCGTTGAAAAGGCCCAGCAGAACGCGCCGTGCAAGGGAGGGTGAGGCATTAAACGCCCGCCGGTCCGGCCGGGCAAATAGCGACCCTGAAAGGGTTTATGGTTGTCCTTTCCGTCTTTCAGTACACAGGGTTCGATTTCGATCCCGATTTCGATTTGGATAGTCCAGGATGAATTTACCCCAGACCATTCTCGGCATTGAAACCTCCTGCGACGAGACCGGGGCCGCTGTTGTAGACGGCGGACGCCGGGTCCTCTCGTCCGTGGTTTCCTCCCAGGTGGCACTTCACGGCCCCTATGGCGGGGTGGTGCCGGAACTGGCGTCGCGCAAGCACATCGAGCATATCCTTCCGGTGGTGCGCCAGGCCCTGGCCGAGGCAAATACGTCCATCAAGGGCATCGACGCCGTGGCCGCCACCCAGGGGCCCGGCCTGGTGGGCGCCCTGCTGGTGGGCCTCTCCTTTGCCAAGGCCTTTGCCTATGCCGCCGGCATTCCGGTCATCGGGGTCAATCACCTGGACGGCCACATCGCCTCCCTGTTTTTGACCCACAACCCGCCGGCCACTCCTTTTACGGCCCTGCTGGCGTCCGGCGGCCACACCGCCATCTACCATGTGACATCCCCCACCACCTCCGAACTCATGGGCCAGACGAGAGACGACGCAGCGGGCGAAGCCTACGACAAGGTGGCCAAAATGATGGGGCTGGGCTATCCCGGCGGCGCGGTGATTGACCGGCTGGCGGCCGGCGGGGACCCCAAAAGATACCCGTTCACCCGGCCGTACCTGGACAAATCGGCCTTTGATTTCAGCTTCAGCGGCATCAAGACCGCGGCCCGGCGGTTCATTCTGGAGGCGGGCCAGAACCTGGAAGCGGAAATCCCTCACATTGCCGCCGGGTTCCAGGAGGCGGTGGCCGACGTGTTGTGCCACAAGCTGGTTCAGGCGGCCCTGGACAGAAAATGCGGGCGCGTGGCCCTGGTGGGAGGCGTGGCGGCCAACCGCCGCATCGGTGAAAAGCTGAGGGCCGCGGCAGCCACCCACGGCCTGGCCGTGCATATTCCACCGCCGGATTTCTGCGGTGACAATGCCGCCATGATCGCGGCCGCCGGCTTTTATGCGCTTCAGGCGGGCCGTCAGCCCGCTGATCTTTCCGCCGACGTCTACTCCCGGGTGGCTTAGCCGGAGGCCAAGCCACTTGAGTATACAGGCGTCATTGCGAGCGCAGCGAAGCAATCTTTACCATTAAGCATCGATCTTTCTTAAAACTTTTTTTATGTACTTTTCTTTGGCGCAAAGAAAAGTACCCAAAAGAAACACCGCCCTGCAGCTTGGCCTTCGGCTTCCCTCGCGCAAACGGTTTTTTCGGCGCGGGCAGGAACTCGTTCGCCTGCGGCGAACTCAAACAGCCTGCCCGCTTTCTCCGAAAAAACCATTCACGCTCGGCTGCGCTGCAACGGGCGGCGCTTACCATTAATGTCCTGCCTGGCAGGTTCCTCAGGGATACAAATCGGTGTGGCGAAAGGGTTTGCTGTTAAGAAAAGTACCCTGTCCCCGGAACTTCGTTAATTCCCCACAGCTTGCTGCGGGTTAGTCTATTCAAATGCGGCAAAGATAAGCGGTCTTGGCCCTCAGAATTCTCTCCACGGAGCGTCGGGCCTGCACCCGATGCGCGTCCGACGCGCGCATCA
>JBMORB010000309.1:0-12084 GCA_049320925.1 Thermodesulfobacteriota bacterium
CCTTCTGGCGCATGGGTCACAGGCGGCGGTTTCGGCATATTATAGATGGTTACGGAGGTATTGACAAGCAGGAAGCCGGGACCTGAATGCCGGCCGGACACACAACACAGGGAAAGGAGGAGAGGGTAACTGCCTTTGGCGGCGCCTGAATCTCATGGAAAAAGAACAGAAATATTCCAACCGTTTTATTCAGATCAACGCGGGCATCATCGGGCCGCGCGACCCCAAACCCAAGACCGTGGTATACAGGCGTGTCGGCGACTATCCTTCCACGCCCCGGGCCTTTCTGGACGTGGCGAAAAATTACAGCAACCCCCTGGTCATCGGCCCGCCGGTGTGTGATGAGCTGATCGCCCTGGTGTGCCACATGTTCACCGAGGAGGAGGCCCGGCTGGTCCGCCATCTCAAACCCTATCCTCTGGGGCGCACCGCGGCCCAGGTGGCAAAAAAAGAACACCGGCCTGAAGCCGAGGCTCGGGTGATTTTAAACCGGCTGGCCACGGAAAAGCGGGTGATCGTGGCCCACGGGCCGGACGATAAAAAGCTCTACGACATTCTTCCCATCGTGCCCGGCACCTTTGAAATGGCCCTGATGCGGACGAGCCTGGATACCCTCACCGACTGGCACAGACGGTTTGCCGTGCTTTTTGAAGAGCTGTGGGAGACCGGTTTTCTGACGGATTTTTTAAAGTTCCCCAGCCCGGCGGTACGGTATCTTCCGGTGATGCGCACCTTGAGCGCCCTGCCCGTGGCCTGGCCGTCGGACCGGCTGGAGGCCGTGCTGGACCGGTACGATATTTTTGCCGTGGGCCTGTGCCAGTGCCGGATGACGGAAAAGACCATCGGCCGGGAGTGCGGCCGGCCCATGGAAAACTGCACGGTATTCGGGTCCGCGGCCCTTCCCGTGATCCGGGCCGGCATGATGCGCAAGGTGGAAAAGCAGGAGATTCTCGACATCAAGGCAAAGGCCGAGGCCAGCGGACTGGTAAGCTGGATGTTCAACGAGGATTCCGGCAAAGGCCCGGCCTGTTCCTGCTCCTGCTGCGGCTGCTGCTGCCACATGATGCGCACCGTCAGCGAGTTCAACATGCCCGGCATGATCGCGCCGCCCCACTTCATGCCCGCGTTTGACGCCGCCGGCTGCGACCACTGCGGCAAATGCGCCCGGGCCTGTCCCATGGGCGCCATCACCGTGGACGTGAAAGGCAAGACCCTTTCACACCAGGCCCAGCGGTGCGTGGGATGCGGCCTGTGCGCCGTTGCCTGCGACAAAAACAGGGCGATCCAAATGGCCGAAGTACCGGACTATAAGAAACCGCCGTCCGGCTGGGCCTCGCTGCTGGTGGGCCTGGCTCCCAACCTGGTGCGAAACGCCTGGAACGCCTGGCGGGCCCGGTAGCCTTCATCTCTGTCATCTCTTTATTCCTGGGCATCCGCGGCCGATCCGGCAGCGAAACCGCCCCGCCTTTTCCATTACCTCCGTCCCGCCGTTTTTTCTGTGTGGATTCGTGCCATGCCTAGTGAACCGGCCCGCCGTGGGCTGCTTACCCCCTTAAAATACACGTGATATTGACACGCCCCCCGGGTTCTGCTAATAATGCGCGGCTCTTTTAGAGAGAAAGGGGCGTTTTATAGATACAATCCCAATAAAAACAATCCATTAAACCAACTTCTGTCCCATGCATGGAGGCCGCAACCGTGATCGAGAAACTCAAGGAAAAAAGCAGGCAGGCACTGGAGGGCGGTGGTACCGAGCGCGTCAGAAAGCAGCACGAAGCCGGCAAGCTCACCGCCAGGGAGCGCATTGACAAACTGCTCGACAGGGGGACCTTTGTCGAGATGGACCGGTTCAAGACCCATCGCTGCACGGACTTCGGCATGGCGGCGGAAAAAATCCCCGGTGACGGCGTTGTGACCGGCCACGGCCTGGTCAACGGCCGTCAGGTGTTCGTGTTTGCCCAGGATTTTACCGTGTTCGGCGGGTCGCTTTCCCTGGCCCACGCGGAAAAAATATGCAAGGTCATGGAAAACGCCATGAAGGTGGGCGCGCCCCTGATTGGCCTGTGCGATTCGGGGGGGGCCCGGATTCAGGAGGGGGTCATGAGCCTGGCCGGATACGCGGACATCTTTTTGCGCAACGTCCTGGCCTCGGGCGTGGTGCCCCAGATCACGGCCATCATGGGGCCGTGCGCGGGCGGTTCGGTCTATTCACCGGCCCTCACCGACTGGATTTTCATGGTCCAGAACACCAGCAACATGTTCATCACCGGGCCGGACGTGATCAAGGCGGTGACCGGCGAGATCGTCACCAAAGAGGACCTGGGCGGGGCCATGGCCCACAACGCCGTCAGCGGCGTTGCACATTTCGCCAGCCCGGATGACGCGGCGTGTCTGGCAAAAATTCGTGAACTGCTGGCCTTCCTGCCCGGCAACAACATGGAGGACCCGCCCCGGGTCGCCTGTGCCGATGATCCTGCGCGCCGGGACGAAAACTTGAGGACCGTGGTGCCCGAAGACCCCAACAAGCCTTATGATATCCGGAAAATCATTCACTCCAACGTGGATGACGGCTATTTTTTTGAAATCCAGGAACACTGGGGCGCTAATATTGTTGTCGGTCTGGCCCGGATGGACGGTGCCGTGGTGGGCATCGTGGCCAACCAGCCGGCGGTCATGGCCGGGTGTCTGGACATCAACGCCTCGGTCAAGGGCGCGCGGTTCGTCCGCTTCTGCGACGCCTTCAATATTCCCCTGATTGTTTACGAAGACGTGCCGGGTTTTCTGCCGGGCATCAACCAGGAGCACGGCGGCATCATCAAAAACGGCGCCAAGCTGATTTATGCCTTCTGCGAGGCCACGGTTCCCCGCATCACGCTCATCACGCGCAAGGCCTACGGTGGCGCTTACTGCGTCATGAATTCCAAGCATATTCGCGGTGATGTCAATCTCGCCTATCCGGGCGCGGAGATCGCGGTCATGGGGGCTGAAGGCGCGGTAAACATCATTTTCCGGGATGAAATCAAAAAGGCGCCGGACGCGACGGCCGAGAAAAAACGGCTGGTGGCCGACTACCGGGACAAGTTCGCCAATCCCTACAAAGCCGCCGAGCTGGGCTATATCGACGACGTGATCGACCCCGCCGATACCCGGCCGAAAATCATTGAGGCCCTGCGCATGCTGCGCACCAAACAGGCGACCAACCCCCCCAAGAAACATGGGAATATCCCCCTGTAGAAAGGAGAAGCCACCATGTCATGGGAAAGTGTTCTGGAACTGATCAAACAGATTCTTCTCACGCAGACGGGAATTCCCCACCTGACCGGCGGCGCGGCCCTGATGCTGTGCGTGGGCCTTGTCTTCATGTACCTGGCCATCGGCAAGGATTTTGAACCGCTGCTCCTGCTGCCCATCGGCTTTGGCATTTTTCTGGTCAATTTTCCGTTAACGCCGCTCATGGGCACCACCGAACACGGCGCGCCGGAACTGATCCGGGCCTTTTATCATTACGGCGTGGAATGGGAAATCATTCCCTGCGTCATCTTTCTGGGCCTGGGCGCCATGACCGATTTCGGTCCGCTGATCGCCAATCCCAAAACCCTGATCATCGGCGCCGGGGCGCAACTGGGCGTTTTTGTTACCTACATCGGGGTCCTGTTTTTCGGGTTTACCCTGAAAGAGGCGGCCTCGGTGGGCATCATCGGCGGGGCCGACGGACCCACCACCATCTACCTGACCACCAAGCTGGCACCCCACCTGCTGGGCGCCAATGCCGTGGCCGCATATTCCTACATGGCCATGGTGCCCCTGATTCAGCCGCCCATCATGCGGCTGTTTACCACCCCGGAACAGCGCAAAATAAAAATGCGCCAGCTCCGGGCGGTGTCCAAAAGGGAAAAAATTCTCTTCCCCCTGATCGCGGCCACGCTCATCGTGCTGTTGATTCCGGCGGTGGCCCCCCTGATGGGGCTGTTCATGCTGGGCAACCTCATGCGGGAAAGCGGCGTGGTCAAGCGCCTGGCCGATACCGCCGAGAACGACCTGATGAATATCGTGGTAATCTTTCTGGGCATATCGGTGGGCGCCACCATGAAAGCCGAGACGTTTCTCAACTGGAAACCCCTGCTGATCTTCGCCTTCGGCCTGGTGGACTTTGTCATCTGCACCTTTGGCGGGATTCTCACGGTTCACATCATGAACCTGTTTCTCAAGGAAAAGATGAATCCGCTGATCGGTTCGGCCGGCGTTTCCGCGGTTCCCATGTCGGCCCGGGTGACCAACACCGAGGGTCTGAGGGAGGATCCCACCAACTTTCTGATCATGCACGCCATGGGCCCCAACCTGGCCGGTGTCATCGGCTCGGCGGCCGCGGCGGGCATGTTCATCGCCATGTTCCAGTAGGAGGCCGGCATGAAAAATACAACAAGAATAGGCATCGCCCCGATTGTGAGGGCCGTCACGTTCATGGCCTTGCTGTGCGGCATGGTGTTTCTGGGGGTTCCGTTTGCCCTGGCCGCCTTTGGCGAGGACGTGGAGAAGCCCAGGCCGGTGTTCACCCGGGACGGCGCGGCGGTTGACGCCAGGCTGCTTCCCCGTGGCAAGAGCACCTCGGTGACGGTCCGGTTCACGGCGAACGGCGCCGTACTTGCGGATGTCCAGTCCGCGGATTTCGCGTCGGTGAAAACCGAGGGGATCGACCGCAAGGATTTCCGCTGCGATCTTTTTGTCCTGACGATGGGAAATCTCCCTGTCGGCGGCCAGGCCGCCGTATCCGTCCGGTCGGACTTTTTTTCCAGTTCCACCCGGTTTTTGGTTTACAGCCCCCAGGGAAGTTTGGCGTGGAACGATGTCCAGGCCGAGCACAAGGCCCTGCCGGACCGGGTCCGTGAAATGACCTTCACCGTAACGGACGGCGGCCCCCTGGACGCGGACGGCGCCGCTGACGGCCGAATCCTGTTGACAGGCGGGCCCAGCGACTCCTTCTGGGGGTACGCCGTCGGCACCCTGTTCATCCGCTTTTTCGGCGTTTTTCTGGTTTTGGGCGTGCTGATGATCGGCATGCTGGTCTGTGGCAAGCTTTTCGAGGCCGCTGACAGGCGAAAAGTCGCCTCGGCCGTGGCCGCCTCACCTCCATCCCGGCCGGCGGCCACGGTTCAAGTGCCGGCGACGGCCGGCGAACCTGAGATTGAACCGGAAATGGCGGCGGCCATTGCCCTGGCTCTGCATATGGAGATGTCCGGACCGGTTCTGGAATGCGACACACTGACGGACGGCGGTCCGAGCGCCTGGGGGCTGTACGGCCGCCAGAAGAGCATGAGTGACCGGCTCCAGGTATTTAAACGTCATTCCCATTCTATTTAACGCGAGGAAACTCATATGAAATATTCTATATCCATCAATCAGAAGCAGTATGAGGTCGAAGTCGGCGCCATCAGCGGCAAAGTGGCCCATGTATCGGTCAACGGCGCGCCCTATGAAGTGCATGTGGAAAAGCAGGCCGGCCGACCGACGGAGGCACCGCCCGTAAAATCCGCGCCCCGTCCCGTGGCGGCTCCGGCAAAGGCACCGGCACCCGCGGCTGTCGCCGGCGCCGGCACCATTGCCGCGCCCATTCCCGGGCTGGTGGTGGACATCACCGTCAGCGTCGGCGAGACAGTGAAGGCCGGCCAGGTGGTGGTGGTCATGGAAGCCATGAAAATGGAAAACCGCCTGATCACCACCGTAGACGGCACGGTCAGGGAGATCCGCCTCCAGAAGGGCGCCCAGGTGGCCACCGGGGATGTCATCATGGTCATCGGGTAAAGGCGGGGAAAATCGTAATCCTCCAGTGCCCTTGCGGCAGTGCCGGGGAATTCGGCTCATCGGGTTGACGGAGGAGAACAATAAGTTGTAAAACGAACCGGTAGTTTAAACGCAACAGTAACCGGGGTGCGAAAAATGTTAGATTCACGCGTACGCAGCAGGGACCGCGCGTTCCTGCTGGTTCTTCTCATGTTCCTGACGATGACCGCCTGTTTTGTCAAAAAGGCGCCGGCGCCGGAACCCGTGATCCCGCCGGTCAAGCCCGCCCGGATAGCGGTGGTGCTGGGGGCCGGCGCGTCCAAGGGGTTTGCCCATATCGGTGTTCTCAAGGTGCTGGAGGCCCAGAACATTCCGGTTCACATGGTGGTGGGGACCAGCGCCGGCAGCATCGTGGCCAGCCTTTACGCATCCGGGAAAAGCGCCTTCGAGGTCCAGGAAATCGCCATGAAGATGGACAAGGAGAATGTCATCGACTATGACTGGCGAGTCTGGAGCGGCGGCCTGATCAAGGGCGACAAGCTTGAGTCTTTCATCAACCTCAATGTGAAAAATACGCCGCTGGAAAAGCTGGCGCTGCCCTGTTATGTGGTTGCCACGGACATCGCCACGGGCGAGGAGATGGTTTTCGGCAAGGGCGACACCGGCATGGCGGTGCGGGCCAGCTGTTCCGTGCCGGCCGTTTTTCAGCCCGCGAAAATCGGACCCAGCGTGTTCGTGGACGGCGGCGTGGTGAGCCCGGTGGCGGTTGACGTGGCCCGCCGTTTCGGCGCGGATGTGGTCATCGCCGTGGATATCTCAGGCGGGCTTAAAAAGGAAGTGCCGGACGGCATCATGAACACCCTGAAAAAGTCGGTGGACATCATGTATTCCCGGATTGCCGAATACCAGATCAAGAACGCCGACGTGGTGATCCGGCCCGACATGAAGGACATCGGCTCCACCGACATGGAAAAGCTCAACTTTGCCATCCTTGAGGGGGAAAAGGCCGCTACCCTGAAAATCCCGGAGCTTCAGGCCGTGATGGCCAGGCTCAGGGAGGATGGGCGTCTGGCGGAGCAGGTCAGCCCGGCCCAGTGACGTGACGGCGGACAGGCCTATTTACGGACGTTCCCGGTCTGTCCGTGCTGCTGCATGAAATAAAGGTAATCCGCCACGCGTTGCGCCCGTATCTGGTCTTTCTGGCCGAATACGAGAAAAACCGTATTTCTGGAACCAATAATATTTTCCAGGCCCACCGATATCGGAAAACCGTAAAGGTCCGTATAAGGGATCAGGATTTGCGGGGTCAGTCGAAACCCCTCATCCGTGAGTTCAATCCCGGTCAGGTCCACGGAAGTCAGGCCCTGCTCCTCATTATACGTAAAACCCACGCAGTGCCTGATGCTCTGGGCCAGGACCTGGGGGCTGTATCCCGGTGCGTCCTTATCAATTCCCTGCCGGGCCAGGTAGTCCGGTCCGAAGGAGACACGGAATTCTGTTTTGCTGTTGAGCAGCATGGACAGGTCGTTTCTGGCCATTTCAAGTGTTTCAATGCCGGCCGGCAGGGTGGGAGAATACAGGAATTTGGGCGGCGGCGTGGTGGCGCATCCTGTCAGCGCGGCGACAAGAAAAAAGAGGAAAACCAACCCAGGGTGTTTTTTTATGATCATGATTCGTCCCTCGCTTTATCTTTCACCAGTTAAAGAATGAGGCCGGGGGCCGTTCCTGACTTGGAGGCATATTACGCCGGTACGGTTTTAAGGGCAACAAAAATCACCGATTGTGGGTTCGCCGGACCGCTCTTTGCAGGTGATTCAAGTTGACCGGCGGGCAAAAGTTTCTATATTCTTCCGCGAATCCTTCGGGGGAAAGAAAAGGAATCATATGAAAAACGCAATCCTCGCCACCTGCGCCACCGTTGTTTTTGCACTGCTTTTGCCGCATGACGCCACGGCCTGGGAACTGCCGCTGCTGACCGACCGGCAGGGCACCTTTGAGTTTTTCAGCCGGACCGATTATGCGAACGAGAATTGTGGATTCTCAAAGGCCGAGATGGAGGCCAATCTAAAGGAAATCCGCACGCTGGTAGACACCATGCGCAAAAATCCGGTGCTGGCCGATTTGAAAGGGTATGACAGCCATGTGAGAATCTACAACACCCGGTGTGACGACATGGGCGGCCATGGCATACCCTCGCTGGTCAGCTTCGGGTTCTGTTCATGGTATCAGGGGAAAGGCGGGACCCCCACCCGGATCACCATCGAACCGCCGGACTGGAAAATCGTTGTCAACCGGCAGAAACCCGGGGCCTGGCCCTTCAATACCGCCGCGTTTGAAGGGGATTCCAACTGGTTCAAGGCGCCCGCCAAAAAGGAGACCCTTGGGCCCGGCATCGACCGGTACGACGGCGAGATTTACGTGATCTACAATCCGGATCGGCCGGCCTACTGGCTGCCCGTGACCGTAAGAGAAGCGGCCGATAAATTAAGGGCGTACGGGAAGGCCCAGCCGGACAAATTTTCCGCGGAGTTCATGCTGAAAATGATCGATGAGGGCTATGCCGCTTTTCCGGAATCCGATCGGGACAAGCTGGCCTATTATGGCGGGGAAGCGGCAGGCGGGCGAAACGTGATGGGCGTGACATCCGACTCATCGGGTCTGCCCATCATGCGCGTCAACCCGGAATACTGGGACAGGAACCTGCCCCGGTCGGCCATCCAGTTTCTATATTTCAGGATTACCGACACAAACTACAGCCGAAAGAAGATGGAAGAAGCGCTGAAAGGCAACAGCACCAGCTACAACCTGTACCGGTTCGAAGCGTCCCTCGACATCAACATAGCCCGGTCACTGGCACTTCTGGTTCAGAAATAACCGGGACGGTGGGCTAGGCTGGTTTTTTTAACTGTTCGGCAATCGATTGATTCAGCGCTTTTTGCGCCGCTATGAGCTTTCTGTATTTTGAGCCGATTTTTTCGATATTTTTCGACAAAACCGCTTTCAGTAAATCGCCCTCTATTTCCGCGACCTCAATTCTTTCATAGTAATCCATGGTCTCCTTGAGATGCGCGAGCACGATTTTTCCCGTCAAAACCGGGTGATTGTTCGTTACATTCGCATCCTCAAACCTTGTTCCGTGTTCAAGCTCCACCTCCAGCCCGCTTCGAAAAGCCTCCAGTGGAATATTCATCTTCCGGACATTGACGATATTAAGGATCGTGGAAGCTTCCGCCTCTGAAACAGATGGGTCGGTGATTTCAGACCAGTCCCGCAAACCGATTTCTTTGCAGACCCGCTTTACCTCATCAACGGTTATATACTCGGGCAATTTCATGGTTCTCTCCTTTTATGAAATATTTGTTACATTCCGCTCAGCCGGGCCACGGCGTCGGCCACCACATCAACAGTCCGGTCGATCTCCGCGACAGTGGTCATGCGGCCCGTGGAAAACCGCAGCGTGCCTTTGGCCCATTCCACCGGCACGTTCATGGCCTCCAGCACATGGGACAGGGTCACCGTGTCGCTGTGGCAGGCGGCCCCGGCCGAGGCGGCCACCTCCAGCCCGATCTCTTCCAGCAGGCGGTTGGCTTCCAGTCCTTTGAAAGCCAGGCTCAGGGTATTGGGCAGCCGGAATTCAGGATGACCGTTTGGCCTGACATCGGCCACCCGTGCGGCAATGCCGTTGTGCAGCCGGTCGCGCGTCTCCTTCATACGGGCCAGGCCGGCTTCCAGATCCCTGGCCGCGATCTCGCAGGCCTTACCCAGGCCCACCATGCCGATCACGTTTTCCGTGCCGGCCCGGCGACCGTTTTCCTGGCCCGCGCCGTGGCAGAATTTTTCAAGAATCAGGCCTTTTTTGACATACAGGGCACCGATCCCTTTTGGCGCGTAAAGCTTGTGACCGGCCACGGACAGCAGGTCCACACCCAGGGCCGGCACATTCACCGGGATTTTGCCCAGAGACTGGGCCGCGTCCGTGTGCATGGCAATGCCGCGGGCCCGGACCCGCCGGGCGATTTCAGCAATGGGCTGTACGGTGCCCACTTCGTTGTTGGCGTGCATGACAGTCACCAGGACGGTGTCTGTCCGCAGGGCCTGTTCCACCTGTGCCGGGTCCACCATGCCCTGATTATCCACACCCACCCGCGTGGTCTCAAAGCCTTCCGTTTCCAGGAACCGGCACACCTCCAGGACCGCCGGATGCTCAAAGGCGCTGGTGACAATATGCCGGCCCTTATGCCGCAGGGCCCGGGCCATGCCGCAGATGGCGTGGTTGTTGGATTCCGTGCCGCCGGAAGTAAATATAACTTCTTCGGGCAGACAGCCGATCAGCCCCGCCACCTGGCGCCGGGCCGCTTCCACGGCCTGCTTTGGCCGGATACCGTACCAGTGGGAACTGGACGGGTTGCCGAATTCGGTTTCCCAGAAGGGCCGCATGGCCTCGATCACTTCCGGATCAAGGGGCGTGGTACCGTTGTAGTCAAGATAGATGGGACGCATCGGCGTTTTTACAGGTATGCTCATACGGGTGAAAAATATTATGGAATAGTGGTTTTAGAAACTCAACTTACAGTCATAAAAAACCCAGGCAAGTTGGCGAGTTCCAGCACAGCGATACGGGGGCGTGACGGAGAATTTTTCCGTAAATTGCCACAGCCCGCCCCATTTGGAAAACATGCAGTAAGTGACGGCCGCGGTGTCCCGCGATATTTTTACCTGCGGGTCAGGGTCTATCGCCCTGAGATCGGCCTTTTGCCGGTCCGTCAACTTCGCTCCATGACCCTTGGTGGTTATTTCATCGATCAGGGACTCCATCTCGTCCCGTGAGGTCACGATCTTGATGTTTTTATAAAAAGCGTGCCAGTAAAGATAGAACTGGCCGGCAAGCCGGGTGAAAACAACAAGCTGGAAAAAGCTGTCCGGGGTTCCATCCAGAACCATGAATCTGGGCAGAATATTTTTGGTTTCTTTTTCCAAAAAAGCTTCTTTCATATCCTCTTTATGCCTCTCTTCTTCCTCGGTCAGGTCCGACTTGCCGTCCGCAAAGACGGGATCGTCCGAAATCCACTTTTCCCACTCTTCGGCCAGTTGGCGGTCTCTCCATTCCCAATATTTGCCGGGCGAACGAAAAGGCCTGCTTCCAACCGGCCGGGCGTACAGAAGCGGCTCTCCGGCAAAGCGCTTGAAGTAGAGATAGGCATAGTCAAGCGTGTAACCGGGTTTCATGGACAGATGGGTGAGCACGGTAAAATAATCGTTGGGATCAAAATCGCTTTTACGCCGGGCCCATTTATCTTTTTTCAGATGTTCCGGGACCTCGGTCGGCTGCATCTTCACCAGCTTGCCTACAACGCTTCCGTCCACCTTTTTTTGTCGCATGTCGCCTTTTCTCCTTATTCGGTCAACTCTGCCGCGTACCCCGCAGGATCGGCTCTCTGCTTCGTTTTGCGGCGGCTGACAGAATTTTATCGGTTGTGGCCAGCGGCAATCCTTTTCGCATGGCAAGGTCCGGGTAGGAGGCGCCCAACTCCTGTTCAATCACGATAGGCAGTTCGGAAAGCAGCATGAGAAAACGCGCGCTGTCCGCCTCGCTGATCCGGCCTTTTCGCTGGGCCACCAGCAGCACATTCCCCACTTCCAGGCACCAGATCGCGGGAACAAATCCGGTGCCGGATCTCAGCCGTTTCAGTATCCTGTCGGCATACAGGCTGGACCCATCCTCAAAACACCATGCCATGACCACGGAAGCGTCAACGACAAAGTCATCACCCATCTATCGCCGTCCTTCTGTAATCGTATCCCGGATGGGAATTTCTTTCAGGTCATGTCTTGCCCGGAATTTCCGAAGCTCGGCAATGACTGTTTCAGGCGCTGTTTTTGAGACGGCAGGCGGGGACTGTAAAATCGCTACGGGCAGGCCGTGTTTGGTAATGGTGATTCGCTCCCCTTTGATTACACGTTCCAGCAGCTTGGGAAAATGAATTTTTGCTTTATGTGCGCCAATGGTATCCATTGCCATCTCCCGGTTAGAAACTGGACTGGCCCCAAAACTTACAAATCTAATATTGTGTTGATCCTGAACACGACATTAAGGCGATATCTCTCGGATCATAAAAAAAACCAGATTGCTGAGGCGGGCCAACCTAAAAAAGAGATCAAACTCATAATAAGCATATCAAATTTTGCGGTTATGTAACCTGTAAAAGTTAAGATCTTCCCGGACACTTCCGGCAGATGGTAAAGCGCCGCCCCGGCCCCTTAAGAGAGCCGGGGTGGCGCGCGGTTGTCCTCTCGGGTATAAGTGTT
>JBMORB010000310.1:0-8406 GCA_049320925.1 Thermodesulfobacteriota bacterium
ACCACCACACTGTCGGCATGTTCAAGGGCCTCTTCCGGCAGGGCCGATACGTGAAAACCGCCCATGACCACTTTTGTTCCCCTGGCCCTGAATCCGTCGGCGATTTTATAGGCGCTGGGAATTTCGGCGGTAAAGGCGGTGATTCCCACCAGGTCGACCGGCGCGTCAAAATCCACGGGGCTTACCCTGGAATCGAGAATCTCCACCTGCCAGTCGGACGGGGTCAGGGCCGCCACCGTGGAAAGGCTCAGCCGGACCATGCCCGCCCTGCCCGACCGGGAGACATGCCCCCAGAATCCCTGCTCATGCCGGGGCAGGATCAACAACAGCTTTTTCATTTTTTTACCTTTGTCGTGGGTTGTTAAAGCCTTCCTAGCGGTGGAAAACGGACAACGCCGTTGGCCAGCAGATGAGTCATCACTTCGCAGACAGGCAACCCCACGACATTCGTGTAAGAGCCTTCCACTGTTTTAATGAAAAAAGTGCCCAGCCCCTGTACTGCGTAGGCGCCAGCCTTGTCATAAGGTTCGTCAGTGGAAACATACCACTCTATCTCATCAATGGAAAGCAGCTTGAAGGTCACCCTGCTTTCCACGACCTCGGTGTACACATGATTTTGCGCCCGGCATACCACGGCAAAACCGGTATATACCCGGTGAGTGACGCCGGAAAGCCTTGAAAGCATGCGACGGGCGTCGTCCACGGACCTGGGCTTTCCCAGCAGATCGCCGTCCAGCACCACGATGGTGTCGGCGCCCAGTACCCAGTGGTCCGGCCGCGCAGCGGCAATCTCTCTGGCCTTGGCCAGAGCCAGGGTGGAGGTATATTTTCCCGGATCGTTGGTCCACGGCTCGGCCGACTCATCCACGGCGCTCTCCTGAATCGAAAAAGAGAGGCCGGCCTGTTCCAGCAGATATTTGCGACGCGGCGACGCGGACGCCAGCACCAGAGAGCCGTTTTGAAGCAGGGGGGTCATGGAATTTAAACTCCAGTAAAATATATCAATTCATCTTCATCTTGATCTTACTCGTGGTCGTAATCGTGATCTAAAGAAAACAGGGGTAACAAAAGATCACGGGCACGAGTAAGAACAGGATCAGGTATCGGCGTCACTTTTTCTCCAGCCGGGCCACGCATTCGATGTGGGGGGTGTGGGGAAACATGTCCACCGGCTGGACCTCGGCCACTTCATAGGCTTCCTTTAACATGGACACGTCCCGGGCAAGGGTGGCCGGGTTGCACGACACGTAAACAACGCGCGGCGGTGCCATGGCCAGGACCCGGTCCACCACGTCTTTGTGCATGCCGGCCCGGGGCGGATCAATGACCATCACGTCGGCTTTCCGCTCCAGTCGGCTGAAAGTATCCTTTACATCGCCGGCCACGAACCGTACGTTGGTCACGTTGTTTGCCCGGCAGTTTCTTGCGGCATCGGCCAGGCAGCTTTCGTTGATCTCAAGACCAATCACCTCTTTTGCCGCGTCGGACAGCCAGATGGAAATGGTGCCGGTGCCGCAGTAGAGGTCCACCACGGTCTGATCGCCGGTGAGTCCGGCATAGGCTTTTGCCGCGGCATAGAGACGCTCGGCGCCGCAGGTGTTGGTCTGGAAAAAAGAGTTGGCTGATATATCAAAAACAAACCGGCCCAGCCGATCCTGGATGCACGGCTCGCCGCGCAGGGGAATTTCATATTCGCCCAGGGCCACACCCGCTTTTCGGGCGGTCACATTATTGACCACGGAAACCACCTGGGGGTATTTCTCAGCCAGCAGATCAGCCAGTGGCGCCACGCGGCTTTTGTCGCCCGCGGCGGTGATGATGTTGACCATCCAGTTGTCGTTGGCCACGGAGTGTCGCAACATCAAAAACCGCCAGAACCCCTGATGGGTCTTGAGTCCATAGGCCGGGATCCCCGAGGCCCTGGCATATTGCCGCACATCGCAAAGAATGGCGTTGCCCGGTTCGGGCAGCAGCAGGCAGGCGTCTATATCGATCACCTTGTGAAAGGTGCCCGGCACGTGAAGACCCAGGGCAAAATCCGTGTCCGCTCCCGGTGTTTCCATCTCCCTCGGCAGCAGCCACCGCTTGTCGGAAAAAGAGAACTCCATCTTGTTGCGGTAGCCCCACACCCGGTCGGCCGGGACTACCGGGTGCACCGGCACCTCCTCCACAAGGCCGATGTGACGCAGAGCCTCGGCCACCTGCTCCCGTTTGCAGGCAAGCTGGCGGTCATAATCGAGAATCTGAAGCCGGCACCCGCCACAGAAACCGCAGTAGGGACAGGCCGGAGGAACGCGGAACGGCGAGGGGGAAAGCACTTCCAGAAGCCGGGCTTCGGCAAAGCTTGATTTTTTCCGGGTGATACGGGCCGATACCCGGTCTCCCGGCAGGGCCTGGTCCACGAACACGGCCAGCCCCTTCAGGCGGGCCAGCCCCCTTCCGCCAAAGGCAAGGGTCGTGATATCCAGCGTAACCGTGTCCCCTTTGCGAACGGTCGGAGGCATACTGCTGTCAGCGCCGTTCAAGGTAACGCTCCATCCGGTTAAGGCCTTCAGCGATGTTTTCCATGGAGTTGGCGTAGGAAAAACGGAGGAACCCCTCGCCGTTTCTGCCGAAGTCGATGCCCGGCGCCACGCCCACATGAGCCTTTTCCAGAATATCAAACGCCAGGCTGTAAGAATCCGAAGAAAGGTGACGGGCGTTGACAAACACGTAAAAGGCGCCGGTGGGTACCGTGGGGATGTTAAACCCCAGCTCCCGAAGACGCCGGACCATGAAAAGGCGCCGCTCGTTGTAAACGGCCTTCATGCGTGCGACGTCATCCCCGGCCTGTTCCAGGGCCGCCACGCCGGCGAACTGGACCACCGAGTTGGCCGATATCATGAAGTTCTGATGCAGGATCTGGACGGTGCGCACAAAGGGCTCGGGCACGATCAGGTAGCCCAGCCGGAGGCCGGTCATGGCGTACAGTTTTGAAAAGCCGTTGAGCACAAAGGCGTTGTCCGTGAATTCGAGAACGGAGTGCTCCCGGCCCTCATAAACCAGGCCGTGGTAAACCTCGTCGGAAATAATGTGAGGCTTGAACCTGGCAATCGCCTCCATACGTTCCCTGGATAGTAACGTGCCGGTTGGGTTGGCCGGCGAGTTAATGAATATGGCCTTGGTGCGGTCGGTGACAGCGGCGGCAATGGCCTCGGGCGAAAGCTGAAATCCATCATTTTCGTCAACCGGAACGGTTACGGGAAGGCCACCGGCAAAGGTAATGAAGTTGGGATAACAGGCATAGTGGGGGTCGGAGATGATCACCTCGTCGCCGGGGTCCAGCAGGGCCGCGAAGGCCATCATCATGGCCGGCGACGTGCCGGAGGTAACAATCACCCGGGAAGGTGAGATGGATGCCCCGTAACGATTTTTATAATAATTGCAGATCGCTTCCCGGAGGCGGATGTCACCCAGGCTGTGGGTGTAATAGGTCTGACCCTCGGCCAGGGCTTTTTCCACGGCCCTCTTTACGCACAAAGGGATGTCAAAATCGGGTTCTCCCACTTCCAGGTGAACCACGTCGATCCCCCGCCGCTCCATTTCATCGGCTTTTTCCAGAACATCCATCACCAGAAACGGGGTGATCTGTTGCGCACGCTTGGATATCATCAGCTATCTCTTCAGGCAGTTTCTAAAAGATAAAAATCCAACCAAAATTCTAATCTTCAAGGAATGAATGGCCTTCAGCATTACAGCGTATCCAGAAAGGACATGTCCTTGACCTGGGAGTTCTTGGTGCCGATGATCAGCACCTCCACGCGGCCGTCGACCAGGTTTCGAAAGTAGAGCCTTCCATTGTAGGCAAATCCCACTTCAAATATTTTCTCCCGGCTCTTTCGCAGGTCCACCTTCCGCTTCACATCCACGCCTGAGGCATCGGTGTCCAGCTGTTTGACCACCTCTTCGGCCTTGATCTTCAGTTCATCGGTCAGACCCATGAAGCTGTCCAGCGCCCGCTTGTGCATAAGGGTCTGCTTATACAGCGTCTTGAAGCGTTTATCAACCGTTCCGTAAACCGTGCTCTTTTTACCGCTTTTTTGTTTCTCCTGGTCTTCCTGCTGAGCCGCCACCTGCCTCAGGGCCTCGTTTTCCCTCCGCAGCTCCTCGGAAAGCGCCATGCTCTTCTGGACCTTTTCCTCCAGGGCGACCATCTCATCAATCAGCTGGTCTTCGGTCTGGCTGGCCGAGGCCCGATATTCCAGAAGGTTTTTCCGGGTGCGATCGATCTCCCCTTCCAGAAGATCTTTTTCTTCGTTGAGGGCCATGATCCGGTCATAATGCCGCTTTTCAAGCTCCTCAAGCCGGCGAATCTCCTCCCGCCGCGCGGCCTCATCGACCCGGGCCCGGCGCAGGCCCCGGCGGTAATAATAAAGAAACACGATCCCGCCTGCCAGCAGCATCAGGAGAAACAGTCCGATATCCAGAAAAGAACCCCGGGCCAGGGATACCTTCACGTTCACCGAAAGCCCTGCATTCATCTGGTCGAAGTTGTCCGAAGCGATCTGCCGGGGCGACGGCGGGCTCAGGGCCTCGGCGTCAGACTCCGGGAAAGCGGGATAGAGCATGATCTGGTTGCCGGCCATGACCGTCACATCGGCCCTGATTCCCAGGGCCGTCAGCACCCTGCCCCGCAGATAGGTGTCGATATTGGCGGCCACTGCGTCCTTGAGGCGGACGGTCCCGTCCAAAAGCGGTTGAGGATCACCGATATAAAGGTTTTCAATTGCCGTTGCATAGCGCTTCTGGACACGGCTCTCCAGCAGGCCCACACTCAGAATATAGATCCCGGGGACCAGAATGACCAGGATCATCAATGTTTTTAATGGAAAGTATTTCATATGGTTCTGCCGGCAGGTGTCCTGTCTGACGCCATCAGTTCTTCCAGAATCACCCGGGCCTGGTCAACGCCGTAAAATGTTTCGTTGAGGCTCAGCGCTTTGTCAAGAAAGACCCGTGCCTGACCGGGCTGTCCGGTTTTATAATAGGACATGCCCAGATGATAGTTTACCGTTGCGTTCTCCGGCAGGATCTTGACCGTCTCCTGAAACTCTTTCAAGGCATCCTCATACCGCCCCATTCGGTAATATATCCATCCCAGCGTATCCCGGATATACGGGTCGTCGCCCTGCAAAGCCCTTGCCTGAAGGGCGAAGGAGAGGGACTCGTCCAGGCGGTCGGGATTTTCGGAGAGCAGGTAGGCCAGATTGTTGGCGGCCTGGGCCAGCTTGGGGTTCAGCTCCAGGGCGGTCCGGTAATGGTGTTCCGAAGAAACGGAGTCTCCCTTCATTTTATAGAGCACGCCCAGAAGAATATGGGGCCCGGGCTGGCTTGAATCTTTTTCCAGAATGGCCTTGTATTGGGATATGGCGGCATCCAGATCCTTGTCCAGAATGTGAAGCCGGGCCATGGCAAAGTAGGGCCTCAGAAAACGGGGATCCGCATTGATAGCCTGCCTGAAGGACTCTTTGGCTTTTTCCCGGTCCTGTTTGACCAGATAAAGCCCGCCCGTGAGATTATACACGGATGCCAGGTGGCTTTGCCGCTGTTCGGGAGAGATATCGGGCATCTGCTTAATCACATTAATCCGGCGGTTGCATCTTTCGATGGCCCTGTCATACTCCTGTTTGGCCACATGCAGCAGAATGATATTCTCAAACACATCTTCCTGAAGCGGATCCTTTTGCAGGGCCGTCTCGAAACCCTTGATGGTCTGATCATATTTTTCCATCAGGCCGCTCAGGCGCTCAACCCGGGATTCACCAAAGGGGTGGGCCGCGGCCAGATCCGACAAAGAAGAAAATGAATCCACCCCCTTTGTCCGGGACTTTTCCGGCAGGACCGCATCGGTCGCCACGACCTCGAGCTTTAAATGATCCCGCAAAAAGGCCAACAGATCACGGTTAACCGTCTGGGCCTTTTCCGTCTCTCCCCTCTTCAGATAGACGTCGGCCAGCAAAAGCCGGGCGCTGATATTGCCCGGGGAGAGCGACACAGCCTGAGCCAGGGCCTTTTCCGCGGCGGCAAGATCGTTCTTTCCCCAGTGGGCCTGTCCTTTTGCATAATAAAGATCGCTGGAAGCCGGGTTTTCCTTTAAATAGGCGTCACAGAGCGCCAGGGCCTGGTCATACCTTGCTTCCGCAACCAGCAGCCGGACCTTGAGCATGCGGGCGGGGAAGTACGCGGCATTCTCGTGGAGCATGATTTCCACTTCCCTGCCGGCATCTTCATTCTGTTTATTCTCCAGATAAAAGCCGGCCAGGGCCTGCCGGGTCCGAAGGCTGTGCGGATTTATTTTCAAGGCCGCCCGGTACATCTCCAGGGCCTTGTCTTTCTTACCCGATACCCGGTAGAAGGTGCCGGCGGCAAGATAGGCCGGCATATAGGTTTTACCGGTCTCCATCGCCTTTAAGAAAGCGGCTTCCGCCTGATCCAGGAGTCGCCTCGAAAAATAAAAATTACCCAGCAGTATTCGCAGTTCCGGGTTGTCCGGGTTTGTTTCAATGGTCGAGAGCAGTTCCGCTTCGGCGGCCGGATAATCTTTTTTGCCCACATGAAAATTAAACAAAACCAGACGGGGTTCCACGGCGGACGGGTCCACGGCAACAGCCTGTTCCAGGCGGCTTTGGGCTTTTTCAAGATCCCCGGTTCTTGCGTAGATGACGCCAAGGCGAAGCAGGGCCTTGATGTTCTGGGCCTCAAGTGCCAGGATTCGGTCATACACCTGCTCGGCCTGTTTGAGGCGCCCCCCCCGCTCACACAGCTCGGCAAACAGGAAAAGGGCGTCGATGTTGTCCGGTTCAGCGCCCAGCACCGCCGACACTCCCGCTTCCGCGTTCTCCAGCCGGTTATTGAGAAGATCAAAACGCGCCAGGCTCAACCGGGCATGACTGTTGGCCGGCTCGATTTCGAGCAGCCGGGCATAGGCTTCAGCCGCGCCTTTTGGGTCGCCCAGCTTCAGCCGGGTTTCGGCAAGACCGGTCCACGCGGCCGCGACGGATGCATCGGCTTCAACGGCCTGCCGGTATGCCAGTTCCGCCTGCCGGAAATCGCCCTTGAAAAACAGTTCATTGCCTTCCTGAACAAACGATTCGGGCGTGTGCCTGCCCGGCCGGCATCCGGCCACGGACAGCAGCGCCATCGCACAAATCACCCCGATCAATCCGACTTGCTTTTTCATGCTTGCATTTCTCTTTACGAATTTACATCTTCACGTCGATGAATAAAACATCGGGCTACGCGGAACCTGAATAGCTGGGGCAGTCCTCTTTGCCCGTTATAAAAGGCTTGATATCAAGAATAGGGGTGGCATCCAGCATATCAATGCCCTTGACATGGATCACCGGCCCCTGGGTATCCAGTACTTCCAGCACGGACAGGCCGATGGGGTTGGGCCGGACCGGAGAGCAGATGGAAAAAACACCCAGCGGACCCTTTCGGTGCGGCGGTGTCTGGCGAAGGTGGCGGGACGGTTCAAAGGCCGGGCTCCTGTCAAAGTGAAAAAGCACCACGATTCTGTCTCCGGGCCGAATGTCCGAGAGTGCTTCCGCGTAGGCCGGGTCCATCTCCAGCCGGCCCTTGACGTCCGACACGCTCCAGTGCCGGGGGATATCCCTGGCCTCCGTCCGGACAAAACCGATGGGCCGCATGACAACGACCGTTGGCCCCGTCATTCATCCCTCCATTTGTTCCCGTTCTTATTCGAGGCTGCAACGGCCCGGCCCATTTCACAGCCGATGTCTTGGGCCACCACCGGGCACTTGACCTTAAACAGAAAAAACAGCTTTCCACCGGTGCCGGTGTCCGACAGCGTTTCATAATTGCCCTGCCCCTTGGAGATGACAAGGTCCGCCCGCTCAAATTCTCTTATAAAGGCCTCTGAGCATTCGGAAAGCACCGTCCCCGGCACATCCGTACCGTTGTCCATGACACGGGCGCAATTCGTCAGCCCCACGGCCTCGGCATCCTGGACCGTGACGTCATTGATCACCGGTCCGCCCCGGGTCACGAAAATTACTTTGTCGGGGCCTATTTCCTCGATCAGGATGCGGTCAAAAAGGATCTCCCCGGCATTGTCCCCCAGATAGACAATACTTTTCGCTTTTACGGCAGCGGCAGCAAGAGATTCCAGGTCACCGAAAACCGGACCGGACAGCGAATCTTCAATGGTGTTTCTCACCGTGGACACATCCAGGTCGGTGCTGACGCCGAAATCGATGATGTTACCGGCAATGGCCAGCCGTACGGCGGTTTCAAAAGGAGCGCCGGATTGCCGGACCCGTTGTTTGAGATCAGTATACATATCCAGGGCAAACCGGTTATAAAAGTCCTTGATTTCCCGGTAAGGATCGTCCCTGCCGGTAATGG
>JBMORB010000310.1:8506-12032 GCA_049320925.1 Thermodesulfobacteriota bacterium
CGTACGGCGGTTTCAAAAGGAGCGCCGGATTGCCGGACCCGTTGTTTGAGATCAGTATACATATCCAGGGCAAACCGGTTATAAAAGTCCTTGATTTCCCGGTAAGGATCGTCCCTGCCGGTAATGGCCCGAACGGTGCGGTGAATTTCTCTGCCCATCAGGGGTGGGGGCCGGCTCAGATCCATTTTGCTGATTTTCCCGCCCATCTCCCGAAGCACCCGTTCGTGGATCTTCGCGTCTCTGGTGACCATCCGGGCCGCGGACAGGGCCTGTTTCATAAAACAGGGGATACAATCGTGATAGGTCTTCATAACCCCTGAATTTTACATGATCGCCCGCGGGCATGCAAACGAATTGGAGGGAAGGGTTTCATAAAAAGGTCACTCAGGGCTTCCCGCGGGCCGGGTTGGAGGCCATGCGGACCAGGTCGCTTATACTCATCTCCCGCCGGATGCCGAACCGGGTCAGGGCAAAGTCGTACTTCACCGGGTCGCCGGGTGAAAACCGGGCAAACCCCTGCGTGATTTCCAGGGCGGTGGTCATATCGGCCTGCCGGCGGCGGGTAAGGCCCAGCCCGAGCCCGATGGTGTGCATGTGGATGTCCAGCGGAACTACCAGTTGCGCCGGCGAAACCCCGGTCCAGCCGCCCGGATCCACCCGATCGTTTCGCACCATCCAGCGCAGAAACAGGTGAAGCCGCTTGCAGGCACTGCCCTTTCCCGGATCAGGAAGCAGATGACCAGCGGCTCCGGCGGACGGCGCCAGCCGGGAGGCGAACCGGCAAAGGGCAGGCATGACGGTCGCGTCAGACGGCTCAAGGCCATCGTTGAAACAGGCGTTCAGCGACCCGTATTCCAGCAGCGCCCGGCGCATGCCCGCCAGCAGCGCGGCCATATGCCTGCCATCCGCGAACCGGTGACGGAACCCGGCAAAAGTTTTTCCAAACAGGGCCGGAGTGCCCCGGCAAACAAAATCATGAGGATGGCCGCCCATCGCAGCCAGAACCAGGTCAACGCTTTTGACGATTTGAGCCACCCGGCCGTAAGCCAGGCAGGCGGAAACCAGTCCGGCAATCTCACGGTCCCCCACATTCTCAAACGCATAGATACATGCCAGGGGATCGGGGGAAACATAAGTCCGCCTGTTGTACCGGCGGTACAGATCCTCCAATAAGTATTTTATGTTTGCGTCCGGGCCTGACATGGGGTCATCATAGCCGTTTTGGTACCGGGAGACAATTCTCTTTACCCCACACCACAACTGTTGATACCATCAGACCACTTTTCATATCGGAATGACACCATGCTCACTCATATCGGCCCCTATCGTGTGGCGAACCTGCTGTGCGAAACAAAGCTGTCGCGCATCTACCGGGTGTGGGACACCCGTTACAACCGGCCGGCGGTCCTGAAACTGGCCCGTGAAACCGCCACCAACCCGGGAGGGTCGGCAGCCACGCTTAAAAAAGAGGCCGACATTCTTTCCCGGCTTGTTCATCCCGGTATCGTCAGTCTGTACGATCAGGGTGAGGTGGACCAGCGGCCCTACATGGTAACCGAACTGGTGGAAGGCCACAGCCTGGCCGTGGAGCGTGATCTGGACCCGGACTGGCGCCGCATTCTGGAAATCGTCACCGCCGTGGCCGAAGCCCTGTCCTTTCTTCACGGCAACCGGATTCTCCATCTGGACGTCAAGGCGGAAAATATCATGGTCAGTAATCGGGGCGGTCCTCCGGCACCCAGACTTTTCGACTTCGGCATGTCCCTGGTCATGGGAAAAGATGCCCCGCCGCTACCCCCGCACAAGCGTATCGGCGGAACCGCCGCCTACATGGCGCCGGAGCACGCCCTGGGCCGGGCACTGGACGGCAGGACGGACCTCTATTCCCTGGGCGTGGTCCTTTTCGAAC
The DNA here is from genome assembly GCA_049320925.1 of Thermodesulfobacteriota bacterium. GTDB lineage: Bacteria > Desulfobacterota > Desulfobacteria > Desulfobacterales > Desulfosudaceae > Desulfosudis. The sequence goes on from JBMORB010000310.1 coordinate 10,416, forward strand.
TGGCCACCGGAGAGAAACCTTTTTACGGCCCGACGCCTGCGGCCACCGCCATGATGCATGTTCAGACCCCGCCGCCCCGGCCCGGACAACTCAATCCCGACATTCCGCCGGCACTGGAGGCCGCCATTTTAAAGGCCCTGGCCAAGGACCCGAACCATCGTTTTTTGAATATGGGTGAGTTTATCAACGACCTCCGGTCCGTTGAAACGGGCCTTCAATCACGCAACCCGCCTTCGCCGGCCCCGGCCGGCGACGTACCAGACCTTGACCTTGCCGGCCGGCTTCTTCGGACCGGTAGGCCGGACCAGGCTGATGCCATATGCCGGGTCGCTCTGCGACAAGGCATTTCCAGCTACCAGTGCCATTATCTGATGGGTACCGCGCTGTTAAAACGGAGCCGATTTCAGAGAGCCATGCGCCATTTTCAGTCCGCCATCGCACTCAACGAGAAGGCAGCCGATGCCCACAACGGCATGGGTTTGGTCCTGGCCGCGATCGGGCAGAACGAACATGCGGCCGCCGCTTTTGAAAATGCGGTCCACCACGCGCCAGGCCATCTTTCAGCGCTTCTGAACCTTGGCAGGCAGCATGAAAAACTCGGCCGGCCGGAGGCGGCGGAAACCTGTTTCCAAAAGGTGTTTGACCTGAATCCCGGGGCCACGGCCGCGCTTAACGGACTCGCCCATGTCAAACAGGTGCTCGGTAAAACCGCGGAAGCCATGGCTCTGTATGAAAAGGCCGTGGCGCTGGCCCCTGACAGGCCCGAACCCCACTACAATCTGGCGGCCGTCCATTTCACAAGGCGTGAAACAGCCGCGGCCAGAAAAAGCCTTGCCGCCGCCCTTGCCCTGAAACCCGGCTTTCCCGCGGCCCATCACATGATGGGTAAAATCCTTCTGGATGAAAATAAGGCCGGGGAGGCCATCCATCACCTTGAGGCGGCCCTGGCCGACGACCCCAGAGTTTTTTTACCCTTGTATGACCTGGGCAGAGCCTGCCGCATGCGGAACGACCTGAAAGGAGCGGCCGCTGCCTACAAGCGTTATTTGCAGTTCGCCGCCAGGGACGCCGTCGCCTACATGGCGCTGGCCGAAGTGCTGGAGGCGATGGGTGACAAAGATAATGCTTTGAAATATCAGAATATTGCGTCAGACATCACCCGAAGCACGCCCCGGGCGGACAAATCAGACAATTTATTTGCCTAACATCCTGCCCGGTGCTAATATGCGCCGTTGTTGCTGCCTGTACAGACAGACGGCGGCTATTAATAAAGAACTTTTTTACCCCGACATTGAAAGGAGCCTTCCGTGAAAAAAATTCTTATCGCATTTATTGTCATCGGCATGGTGACCGCTATGACCGCCTGCCAGAAAAACGCCCCCAGAAAAACAGCCCTTGAAACCGATCAGGACAAGGCCAGCTACGCCATCGGGATGAACATGGCACAGTCCCTTAACAGGGTAAAAGACGAGGTCAATATTGATGTGGTGGTCCAGGGGATGAAGGATAAGCTTTCCGGCGGCACCATGCTCCTGGCCGACGATGAAGCACGCACCGTTCTGGCGGACTTTTCCAAAAAGCTGCGGGAGAAGCAGATGAAGGAGCGCGAAGAACTGG
>JBMORB010000311.1:0-11928 GCA_049320925.1 Thermodesulfobacteriota bacterium
AGAAAAAGGGGTGGCACACCTATTGCACAATAACACGCAAACAATAACGACTGTTATGGCATACAACAACACTATCCAAAAAGAAAGGGCATGTATCATGAAACACATCATTTGCGCAATGGTTCTTGGCATCATCGTCCTGCTGCATGGAATGGGGGATGCCGTTGCGGAACAGGCGTCCAATCAGGTGGTCGACCTGGGCAATACGGCCATCGCCGCTTTTGGCAAGGACCCGGTACTGGTGCAGGCGGTGAAAAAGGAAAACGCCAAGGCCAAAACTCTGGAACAGATCAAGGCGGTCGATCAGAAATGGGTGGCAACCGCCGGTATCGCGGATTTCATGAAGGCGGTTCTGGAGAATGAAACCGCCGTTTACCTGAAGGGCATTCAGAAACAGAAGGCCTATTATGCCGAAATCTTTCTTATGGACAACCAGGGCGCGCTGGTGGCTTCCACGGACAAGACTTCCGACTACTGGCAGGGGGATGAAACCAAGTTCAAGCATCCCTTTTCCACCGGCACGGTCCATGTGTCGGAGGTTGAGTTTGATGACAGCTCCCAGGCTTATGTCGTTCAGATTTCCGTGCCGGTGAAGGATGGAAACGCCGTTATCGGCGCCATTACCTTCGGCCTCGACCTGGACAAGTTTGAATAAGTTTTCCCACCGGTAATCCCGTTACCGCGGGAAAGACCTAAACGCTATCCGTGGAGGAATCGGCAATGAAGGAACAGGGAAACTGGCTCATGAACATGCGCTTTGGCCAGAAGATCATCTTCGCGCTTTCCATCATGATTCTGCTTGTCATCATCAACGGCCTGGTGGGCTACCGAGGCGTCAACAGCGTGAACCGGGAATTGAAAAGCATGTCCACCACCCGCCTGCCCAGTTTTGACTACCTGCTTCAGGCGGACCGGGACCTGCAGCAACTGCTGGTGGCGGAACGGTCCATGATTTTTGCCGACGTGGGATCCAAGCTGTTTGATGATCTCCTGGCCGCTTATGAAGAGAACCTGGCCCAATCCAGGGAACGGTGGCTGAAATATACCGCACTGGCCGCAACCCCTGAAGAAAAGGCGTTGATCGCCCGGTTTGAAAAGGCCAGGGAGGAATGGGAGGCAATATCCCGGAAGGTGGTGGACAGCCGCCGCGAAGATACCCGTGAAGGCCGGCGCACCGCCATTGACATGACGCTGGGGCCGGCCCTGGAAAAGTTTGAAACCATGCGGGGCTATATCGACCAGCTGACCGGGGTGAACCAGACGATTGCTGAAACCGCCAGTGCGCAGGCCGCGAGTGTTTACAGCCGCATGAAGGTGGCCCTGCTGGTAACGATCGTCACGGGCCTCGGTTTTGCGCTGTTTTTAATGTGGGGCATGCACCGGATTGTCGTAAAGCCCGTTCACCAGGGTGTGGCCTTTGCCCGCCGGATCGCCCAGGGGGACCTGACCGCTTCCCTGGAAATCAATCAGCAGGACGAGATCGGCATGCTGGCCGATGCCCTTAAAAACATGGTGGACCGTTTAAAAGATGTGGTGACCCAGGTTCAGAGCGCGTCAGACAACGTGGCATCCGGAAGCGAGGAAATGAGTTCCTCATCCGAAGAGCTGTCCCAGGGTTCCACCGAACAGGCTTCGCACCTGGAGGAAATCACCTCCAGCATGGAACAGATGGGCTCCAACATCAACCAGAACGCGGAGAACGCGGCCCAGACCGAGAAGATCGCGCTTCAGGCATCCAGGGACGCAGAGGCCGGTGGCCGCCAGGTGAACGATACGGTGCGGGCCATGAAGGACATCGCCGACAAGATTTCCATCATCGAGGAAATTGCCCGACAGACCAACCTGCTGGCTTTAAACGCGGCCATTGAGGCGGCCCGGGCCGGCGACGCCGGCAGGGGGTTTGCCGTGGTGGCGGCCGAGGTAAGAAAGCTGGCCGAACGCAGCGGAGAGGCGGCCAAGGAGATTGGCGCCCGTTCCGCCGCCAGCGTGGATGTGGCGGAAAAGGCGGGGCAGATGCTTGAAAAGATGGTGCCGGATATCCGCAAGACGGCGGAACTGGTCCAGGACATCACCGCGGCCTGCCGTGAACAGACCGCAGGTGTGGCCCAGATCAACCAGGCTATTGCCCAGCTTGACCAGGTGGTGCAGCAAAACGCCTCCTCCGCCGAAGAGGTTTCATCCACGGCCGAGGAACTGGCAAGCCAGGCCCAGCAGCTTCAGGCCAGCATGAGTTTTTTCAAGGTTATTGGAAACGGTGACGAGCGGGCCCGGGCAAAGGAACTGCCCCAGTGGTCCACCTTTCAGGAGAAACCGGTCAGAAAAGCCTCTGTCGCCAGAATCGCGCCAAGGAAACAAAACCATGTCACCGCGCGTTCCTTGTCGTCCATAAAGGAAAATTCAACGGGTGACGAGACCGACCAGGCGTTTGAACGCTTTTAGTCCGGGTACGGATTGATTCTCCGGTTTGGAATCTGATCCGGCCGGGGCCGGGTTTACAGCCGCCCTTCTTTTCCGGCGGTGCCCGGCCGCCTGGCCGCTGACACCCGGGTAGATCGATCAGGTCCCGGTAAAGGAGGCAGGATGGATACGACACGGAATTACCAGGGCGGTACTTATCTTACTTTTTATCTGGAGCGTGAACTGTTCGGGCTGAACATCCAGACGGTTCGAGAGGTGCTGGACTATACGTCCATCACCCGGGTGCCCATGACCGCCGATTTCATGCGAGGCGTGATCAATGTCCGGGGCCACGTGGTGCCGGTGGTGGACCTGCGGTCCAAGTTCGGGATGACGGCCACGGAACATACCGTGAACACCTGCATCGTCATCGTGGAAATGGAATGCGACGGTGAAACCACGATCATGGGCGCGCTGGTGGACGGGGTCCAGGAAGTGCTGGATATCCCGCCGGCCCAGATTGAAAAAGCGCCCCGGCTGGGCAGCAGAATTGACTCCCGCTTCATTCAGGGCATCGGCAAGCTGGGAGACCGGTTTGTGATGCTGCTGGACATCCAGGCGATTTTTTCAACGGATGAACTGGCCGAGATCTCAGGGATGCAGCGGGATGAGATGGCGATGGAAGCCTGATCGGGCGTACCGTACTTTTGCCTGAAATGTCGGATGGCCGGGTTGCTGAACCTGATCAGACCCACCGGATTTCCGGCGCGTTTCGTTCCGGCATGCGATGGTACCTGAATTTGGGATGTCCCACCATCATGGCGCCGAAGTTCCTCTCGCCCTCGGCCAGGCCCAGGTCCGCCTGAAGCGGTTTCCAGGTCATGGCAGCGGCATTGAAAAACCCGTTCCAGCAGGCGCCCAGGCCAAAGGACGGCACGGCCAGCTCCAGGTAGGTCAGGGCGATGGTGCAGGCGCTCTGGGAGGAGGGGTTGGCCGCGGCGCCATTGGCCAGAATCAGGTGAGGCGCGCCCCGGCTCACCACGTCCACGCCCAGGTCCCATGCCCCCACCACCAGGTCAAAATGCATGGCCTTGGCCATGGCCGGGGCCGCGGAAAGCATGTGGCGCATCCAGTCCGTCACGTGGCCGCTCAACCGCCGCACCTCGTTTTTATCGTAAATCACCTGCCACCGCACCGGCTGCATGTTGTGGCCTGAAGGGGCGTACCGGGCGATGTGAATCAGCTTTTCAAGGACCTGCCGCTCCACGGGCTTGTCCTTGTAGGTGCGGATGGATCGCCGGCAGCGCAGAAAATGTTCGGCCTGTTCCGGCGAAAGCATCCATGCAGGATTTACCGGCAGACAATCCTCGGGTTTCATGTCCGCATGGGAAAGAGCCCCGGTGGGGCAGACCGCCACGCAGTGGCCGCAGCGGATGCATACCTTTTCCGCCCCGTTCACCGGCGAGGGGACATCATTGGGATTGATTCTAATGATCTTGACCGGGCACTCCGCCGCGCAGATGTTGTCCCGGTTGCATTTGTCCGCGTCAATCGTAAAAAGAGGCATGATATTTTTCCTTGTCTGATTTGCGATGCAGCATAGTCTGGTTTTTCCGTACCGTCAAGGCAGGAGAACATCCGTCCCGTCGACCGTCCTGAGAATAACATTGGGTTCCACCGCGTCATCCAGAAGGGCAAAGGGGAGGGCCAGCCGCCGGATTTTTTCCCGGCTGATCCGGGTGTCGTCCGGCTGATTCAGGTCGTCCCTGAGCACCCCTTCCAGCAGATGGATGTATTTTCGGGCGTTGCGGATAAAATGGCCGGGGGACTGAATCAGGGTGTAGCATCCGGAGGCGGAATAGACGCCGATATTGAACCTCGACAGCCGTTCCACGTCCTGAATCGCTTCATGATAAAGAAAAAGGATCAGTTTTGCCGTGGCAACGGTCACTTCAGGAAGGGTATTCCACAGGTATCCGGCAAATATGCATTTTAAGCTGGGGGCGAAGTTTGTTACAGACACATCCTCCGCGTATTGTTTCATCAGGCTGTTCAGCCGGTCGGAGAAGAACCGGTAAGCATCTTCGGAGTCATCCCTGATCCAGCCGAGGATCCTGAAGGACTGCCGCGATGCGCCAAAAATGATATCGTACCGGTCGGTCAGTGTCTGGCCGCTCATCAGGGAGGCTTCGTCCTTCTCCATCATCATCCGCAGAATTTTGGCCTGCCGGATCCAGAATTCGGCTCTCATGTCCGTAATCGGCGCCACGGCCGAGCTTTTTTCAAACAGCCGCAACGCCTTTTCCAGGAGCGTCGCACACCTGTCAAGGGTTTCTTCCCGGCTGAACTGGCTTTCGCCTCTTCGATAGGTGGCAAGCAGTTGAATCGCCCTGGTATAATACAGAAGGCCGGCTTCCGTGTGGGCTTCGGCCTCGTCCGGATGGTTGCTTTCCAGAATGTCGGTTTCCCGGATAGACCGGGCAAAAAAAGCCTCGGCCAGGGCCGGGTCGGTCTGGTGCATGGACAGGTAGTGATAAATGATCCCCCGGCAGGTCCGTGCCACCACATGCAGCGGGTAGGCGGCCAGAATGGTGGACAGGATTTCGTCGGCCTCATAGAACATCCGCTTGGCAATGAGGATTCTTGCCACTTCCGTGGCCAGAAGTGAGTCCTGTGGGAATTTGCGGATGGCGGAAAGCGCCTTGTTGCCGCCGGCGGCCTGGTCCGGAAAGAAAAGTTCGTTTCTGAAGGCCTCGTACGCTTCCCGCGTGGTGGGCATGACGTTTTCATCAAGGAGTTCGGGCACAAAGTCATAATACAGATAGGACCAGAAGAAATCCACGTGCCATACTTTTGTGTAGGCCGCTCCCGGGAACCCGGTCGATACTTCCTCGGCGTTTTTGCTGAACGTCACCTTGATGTCGGCAATCTTGGCGCACAGCCGGGCAAACTCGGTCAGTCGGATGGGAGTGACGCCCCTGGTCCTGGCCGAAAACAGTGCCTGGATGTGTTTATCTGCCTGGTCAAACAGGCCCGCGCTGATGGCGATGATAATCGAACGCTGCCGGCTGCTGTGCTCCGACAGGGCCCAGCGGATGGGCATCTGATAGGCCAGGGCCAGGCTGTCCCGGATGGCTCTGGCATAAAGTCGGGGTTCTCCTGATGGACCCGGTGCCTTGGGTATATCAATATGCGCGGTGGACAGGGTAAAGGTGATTTTGCCCGGCTGAATATAATGCAGGTTGAGGTCATAAATACACTGATGAAGCTCGGATTTCAGCCAGTCCAGGGCTTTTACATCCAGAATGTCGCCGGCGGCCTGAAGGGCAAAGGCGACACGGACCCCTTCTTTTTCTTCAATTGTCGCCGGTTCGGCGGGCCGTGTGCCGGCCAGCCTTAAGAGCATTTCGTAGTTCCATCCCAGGTCCGGATGTTTCAGCCCGAGCCAGAACGCCAGCAACCGCAGGGCGTTTCTTTTTTTCGGCGTGTTGGGATTGAAATTTTTTTTCATCCGGCTGAACAGGGATGCCTGAATCGGTATCATCCGGAACCGGTCCGCAAGCGCATTAAGGGTTTCCAGCAGGCTGTTCACCGATTTTGCGCCCAGTATCTGGCCCAGCAGGTCGGAAAATGTCCTGCCTTCATCAAGGGGCGGATGGATCACCGGGTTGGCTTCAAGAAAAATCAGAAAGGCGGCTTCGGTATTATTCCTTATCAGGCCGCGGGATGCGGCATAATCGAGCAACAGGGGCATTACATCGGAAAACCCTTTACGCATGTCCGCCTTGAAATCGGTATAGGCATTAACCGATGGGAACATACCCAGCAGGGCCAGCTTTGCGTTTCCGGTAGCGTTGTTGCAGATGCTGCCTGTTTTTTTCTTATCCATTTTACTTTCAGGATGGAATTTCAGTTTGTTTCATGGTGAAACACTGTTTCGTTTCATCAATACTATTTAACTTGAAATAATATCACCGGATTATTACAAAGCAAGAAGTTTTCCGTAACCTTGTCTGTAACCCGGCAATTGCCCGGGCAAATCAACAGGGGGAAAGATGAAAAAGCGGGGGCTTCTTTTCGCGGGTATCTGGCTGGTGATTCTGGGGTTGACATTATCCGTGGTGGGCTACGCGCAAACCGATCCACCCGTCAGGCCCAGAGAGCATGCGATTGTCGCCCAATTGTCTTCTGATAAAAACAGTATCGACCGGGAGAATGGGGCGTATGGCGTGTTTCTTCTGCCGGCGGGCGCGTCGATTTCAGTCGGCGGCCTGCTGCTGATTCTCGGCGCATGGGGACGGGATGAAGAACAGGAGTAACCCTGCATCGTTTAAGTCAAAAAGGACCTGAGAGGCAAGTTTTATCAAAGATGGTAGTTGCTTTAAAAGATGTTGAGATGTTCGCGCTGGGCCATATTCCGGGCAACCCGCTCGGTCTCTTCATGCGGCATCTCTCCGGTGAAGAATCCTTTGTTTTTGGCGGCTCCCTTCCGCCCAAAAGCATGGGCATGCACGCTTTTACTTACCGGTATCCCGAACTTTCATCCGCACATTTCTGGCTGTTCGCGGTGACAATGGATGCGTTTAAAAAGGCGGTGCAGGCAGCCGGACCGGGACTGGCCCAGGATGTTTTTCAAAAGCTCTCCGTGGGCCTTCTGGGTATCGATATGGGCGGCGGGTTGTCTTCGCCGCGCCTTTATTCGGAACCGGTTTTCTGACCGGCCCGGCGGTGGACGTTTGCCGATGGGGGAATCCGGACCGGTCAGGGATTACTCCGGTTTTCCATGGCCCGGCGCTCGGCGTCAAGCTCGGCCAGCAATTCCGACAGGGGCCAGTTTTCCGAGGTGGGGGTCAGGGTGGCCCAGAGGGGACGGGGCAGGCCGCTTTGCCGGTAAGCCCCCAGAATCCGGTGAAGCTCGCTCTCTGTGATGCCGGACAGTATAATTGCCCTTGCCAGAGTTGAAGCAGCCCCTTTGCCCGACTGATCCGGCCGGGCCAGAAGGTCCCCGAGCCTGATGGTTCCATCGGCGGGGGCGGCAAAAATCGCCGGCAGTTGCGGAATTCCCATATTCTTGACCAGACCCGTGATTTTATCCTGCTCCGCCGGCGCAAACCCGCATATCAGCATGGCCCGGGGGCCGTACATGGGCCTGGCCGATGCCCCGACTTTTTGAAATGTTGCCGCATTCATTTTATCCCGCCTTCTTTTGCCTTTTTTTACTCCCGATGGGGAGTTCTTGCCTTATGCTGACTTTCGTCCGAATTTTACTTCGGACCAGGCAAGGCATACCACAAACTACCGCTTTGGCAAAGTGCGGCAGCCGATTTTCATGACGCATGGGTAAAGGCCCTGCCGACAAACTGCTTGACACATCAAGGGCCCGGCAAGTATTATTTTTATTCTAAAACGCACGTTGCCGGTCGGCGGCAGGGCGGACAATATCCACCCCATTCCACGAAGATGATCCTAATGGCCTGATGAACGGAGGGGTTTGCATGACAAGGGAAGCAGGGCGCATGGCTGAGTTTCTGACAAAAAAAGAAGTTATGCAGATTGTCGCCAGTGAAAGCAGGGAAGAACAGCTGCGAAAAAGCTTCAAGCCGGAACGGTGCGACGCATTCGCGGGCGCCTGTACGGCGGTCCGTAATGTTTCCGGATTCAAATTCAAGAAAAACCGGGAGGCGGAAAAGCAGCTTCCCGACATCATCGACAACCCGGTGCAGCAGATTTACCGGGAAGATTCGCCGGCCGAGGATTTCAAGGAAAAGTACGGCCGCAAACGGACCATCGGCATCGTCTTTTCAGGCGGCCCGGCGCCGGGTGGCCATAACGTGATCGCGGGATTGTTTGACGCGGCCAGGGCCGCCAATCCCGATTCCACCATTTACGGCTTTATCCTGGGACCCGACGGGGTCATTGAGGGAGAGGCGGTGGAGATCACGCCGGAGATGGTGGACAATTACCGGAACATGGGCGGATTTTCCATGATCAAGACCGGCCGCACCAAGATCGACAACCAGGAAAAGGTGACCCTTTCCAGAGCCACCTGCGCCAGGTACGGCCTGGATTCACTGGTGATCGTGGGCGGGGACGACTCCAACACCAATGCCGCGTTTCTGGCTCAGGCCATGCTGGAAGACGGGGTCCAGGTGCTGGGGGTGCCCAAGACCATTGACGGCGACATTCAGGTGCGCGACGACGAGGGTCGGGTCCTGTGCGCCATGTCTTTCGGGTTTCATTCCGCGGCCCGGGGGTTTGCCCGCCAGATCAGCAACCTGTGCACCGATGGGAGTTCGGATGTCAAATACTGGCACGTGTGCAAGGTCATGGGCCGAGTGGCCAGCCACCTGGCCCTGGAAGTGGCGTTGCAGACCCATGCCACCATTACGCTGATCGGTGAAGACCTGGCCGACTATGTGGACCAGCGGCGGCTGACGGCGGCCGGGAAATCCGGCAGTGTGGATTACACCGCTTATGGCATGACGCTGCGCCATCTTTCCCGGATGATCTGCGACGCCATTGTGCGGCGCGCGGCTGTCGGCAAAAACTACGGGGTTATTGTAATACCTGAAGGATTGCTGGAATTCATTAATGAAATCCAGGTCTTTATTATAAAGCTCAACACGATTATCGGGGAATACAACTATACCCACGACACTGATTTTCACACCGACTTCCCACTGCTGGAAGACAAGCTCGACTATCTGCGGCGCCTGGCCCGGCGCTCCAGGGAGGAGGCGGGTTTTTCCGTATGGAACACACGGGATGACGACCTGTTCAACGACATTCCGCCGTTTTTCCAGGAGGGGCTGCTCATGGAGCGGGACAGCCACGGCAACTTCCCCTTTTCCCAGGTGGAAACCGAACGGGTGATCATGGGGCTGGTGACCGACTACCTGGACCGGCTGACCGAGCAGGGGGAATACAAGATCGGCATCCGAAAGGAATACTATGCCCGGACCATGGAACGGGCCGGTCTGGATCCCGAATATTACGGCCCGTTTCTTTTCAGAAACTGGGGGCAGGACTATCTGCTGTTTCAGGAGAGCATGATATCCCAGAAGACCCTGACCAGCGAACTGATCAGGCAGGGCGTGATCCTCAACAACGAAAAGGTGCCGGCCGCCATTGAGAAGCTTTTTAAAAAGTCGATTCCCAAGTTCAAGACCCAGTATCATTTTTACGGGTATGACGGCAGAGGCAACGACCCCACCGTCTTTGACTGCACCTATACCTACAATCTGGGCATGACGGTTTTTTCCCTGATCGCCAACGGCGCCACCGGCCAGATGGCGGCCATCAAAAACCTGGAAAAGGGGTTTTCCAAGTGGGTTCCCCTGGGCATTCCCATTGCCCCGCTGATGCACCTCGAGGAGCGAAAGGGCCGGCTGGAACTGGTGCTGGAAAAGAGCCTGGTGGATATCAACGCCCCGGCCTTTCAGGCCGTCAAGGCCCTTCGGGAGACGTGGCTTTGCGCCCGGCCCGAGGAGGATCATTTCCGCAAACCGGCGCCCATCTCCCTGGAGAGTTCCACCGAGGAGGACCGGCCCCTGACCCTGATGCTCAACGCTTTTTCCGAAGAATTAAAATAGCTCCGGCCCACGGGGACGGATAACCTGGAGAGAAAAAAATGAACGACGCCATTTATCATGAGCTGGCCAGGGTGCTGGACACGCTGCCCAACGGTTTTCCCAAAACTGACAGCGGAGTTGAGATCCGTCTTTTAAAGAAGATGTTTGAGCCGGACGAAGCCGAACTGTTCTGCCAGATGAAACTCAAGTTCGAGACCGCCGGCCAGATCGCGGCCCGGACCCAACGGCCCCGGCCTGAACTCGATGAACAGCTGGACCGCATGTGGAAGCGCGGCCTGCTGTTCGGCGTGGACCTGGGCGGTGTCAAGCTTTACAAAATGATGCCCTGGGTCTTCGGCCTGTATGAATTCCATATTCAGCGCATGGATAAAGAATTCGTGGAGCTGTGCGAGGCCTATGGCCCGCATTTCGGAAGGCAGTTTTTTGATAACGGCCCCAGCCTCATGCGGGTGGTGCCGGTTGAAAAGGAAATCACCGCCGGCCAGGAGGCCCTGGCCTATGACCGGGTGTCGGCCATCATTGAAAATGGCCAGTCCTTCGGCGTGAACGACTGCATCTGCAAGAAAGAGCGGCACATGCTCGACTGCGGTTGCAGCAAGCCCCGTGAGGTCTGCCTGGCCGTGGCCCCTGTGCCCGGCGTGTTCGACAATTCACCGCTGGGCATGCGGGTCATCACCAAGCAGGAGGCCTATGATATTCTGAAGAAGGCCGAAGAGGCGGGCCTGGTCCATATGGCGGCCAACATGAAAAACGGCCAGTACTATATCTGCAACTGCTGCGGGTGCTGCTGCGGGGTTCTGCGGGCCATCAACGAAATGGGGGCCCACAGCGCCGTGGTCTCCAACTATTACGCGGCGATTGACGCCGAGGCATGCGTGCAGTGCGGCGTGTGCGCGGACGAGCGGTGCCAGGTCCACGCCATTGAAGAGGCCGATGGCGCTTATCGCGTGATCCGCGAAAAGTGTATCGGCTGCGGCCTGTGCATTTCCACCTGTCCTTCCGAAGCCATTACGCTGGTTGAGAAGCCAAAGGACGAACAGGTCGAACCCCCGGAGAACGAGGACCACTGGTTCATGCTCAGGGGACAGGCCAGGGGTGTTGATTTCAGCCGGTTTGTGTAGCGCCTGATCCTTTAAATATATTCCACGAGTCGAATTCCATGTCTGACCTGCCTGTCTGGACAGGACGGCATACCGCCCGCCTGTTGAGACAGGTGACAACCCTCTGCTGTCGAGGCTCGGTTTCCCTAAATACAGGTGACGATGGAGGCGGCAATGGACACACATTTTGCTTCTCCGGAACGATCCGACAGGGATCAGCTTTTTCAAGAGCTCGCGCTGATCGGCAAAAACCCGCTGGTGGACGGCCTGATGCGACTGGTGCCAGGTTTTTTTGTGGTGCTCAACCGGCACCGCCAGATCCTGGTGATCAATGATGCCATGCTGGCCATGCTGGAGGCCGGCAGCGCCCACGAGGTATTGGGGCTTCGGCCGGGTGAAGCCGTGCACTGCATCCACTCCAATGAAATGCGGGCCGGCTGCGGCACGTCCGAGTTCTGCGCCACCTGCGGCGCGGCCATCGCCATCGTGGCGGCCCTTTCCGAGGATGCGCCGGCCGAAAGAGAATGCGCCATCACCTTTCACAGGGCCGGCCGGCAGGAATATCTTTACCTGTCGGTGCGCTGCGTTCCCTTTGCGCTGAAAAAGGAGCGTTTTCTGCTGGTGTTTCTTCAGGATATCACGGCCTGCCGGAAAATGGCCTTTCTCACCCGTTCGTTTCTGCACGATATCAGCAACACGGTTGCCGGCCTGACCGGGCTGACCCAGCTTTACGAAAACAGCGACCGGCCCCTGGACCCGGCCCGCAACAGGGACCTGTTCGGTCGTATATCGAATCTCTCACTGCGCCTGGCCCGGGAAATTGAAGTTCACCGGTATCT
>JBMORB010000312.1:0-11476 GCA_049320925.1 Thermodesulfobacteriota bacterium
TTGGGCTCCACCGCTTCAATGGTGCGGGAGACACCGGCCATAAGCGGGGCCAGGCCGCCGGTGGCGATCACCTTGTGGGGCCGGCCGCGTTCCGCGATCATGCGATCCACAATGCCGTCCACCAGGCCGGCATAACCGAAGATGATGCCGGACTTGATGCTGCCCGCGGTGTCTTTGCCCACCACGGTTTCCGGCACGGTGCGCAGGTCCACCCGGGGCAGCTTGGAGGCATGGCTGAACAGAGCTTCGGCGGAAATGCCGATGCCCGGCGCGATTACCCCGCCCTCGTAGGCGCCGTCCGCGGCCACCAGGTCAAAGGTGGTGGCCGTGCCGAAATCCACCACGATCATGTCGGTTTTATACTTGGCGTGGGCCCCCACCGCGTTGACGATGCGGTCGGCCCCCACCTCCTGGGGATTGGCGTAGCGGATGGTGATGCCCGCGCAAAAGGCGGCGTTCACCCACCGGGGCGGGCCGCCCAGGTATTTTCTGCAGAACGCGTCATAAATGCGCTCCACCGGCGGCACCACCGAGGCGATGACCGTCCGGGTGATGCCGGAAAAAGCCACGCCGGACGCGGCAAACAGGCCGGACACCAGCACCTGGAGTTCGTCTTCCGTGGTGTTGCGTTCCGTGCGGATGCGCCAGTCGCATACCAGGCGCTGATCGTCAAAAAGCCCGAGCACGGTATTGGTGTTTCCGATATCAATGACAAGCAGCACGGTTCCTCCTCTTAATGAACCAGTATGTTTTATGCAATATTCAGGGACACTGTTGCCCCAAAACGGTTTTAATCATGGCGGCACATCTTTATGATTGGTTTATCCAGATCAAAATCGAAATCGGGATCGAAATCGAAATCGAATTTAATGCGCGATGAATTTTAAAAATCTCTCTCTCTTTCCTTTATCAGTCCGGCGCATTCTTTATGGCATCGGCCAGTTTCACGGTGATCACGGCCTCGGCCACGTCGTGGACCCGGACGATATGTGCCCCGCCCAATACGGCGGCGGTGATCGTGGCCTGGGTGCCGGTGAGAACTGCCGGTGAATCCACATGTGCCGGTTCACCGGCGGCATCAGCAAGGGTTTTGCGGATAAACGCCTTGCGGGAGGTGCCCACCAGAAGGGGCAAACCCAGCGGTTCAAAAGCGGAAAGATTTTTAAGCAGGGTCAGGTTGTGGGCCACGGTCTTGCCGAACCCGATGCCCGGGTCCACGATGATCCGCGACGGGTCAACGCCGGCGGCCCGGGCCCGGGCCGCGGCGTCCGCCAGAAACCCGATCACCTCCCGGGTAACGTCCCTGTAGGAAGGGGCCTGCTGCATGGTTTTGGGGTTTCCCTGCATGTGCATCAGGACCACCGGCACACCGGCTTCGGCCGCCAAAGCACCCATTTTCGGATCAGCGCCCAGTGCGCTGATGTCGTTGATGATAGAGGCCCCGGCGTCCAGGGCGGCTTTTGCCACCGATGCTTTTGCGGTGTCAATGGAGATGGGAATGGAAACCTCGCCGGCCAGGCGCCGGATTACCGGGATGGTGCGCTCCATCTCCAAAGCTTCGGGAACCGGATCGGAAAAGGGACGGGTGGATTCTCCGCCGATATCCAGGATATCCGCGCCCTGGGCCGCCATTTGCCGGGCATGGGCCACGGCCCGGTCAAAGGTGTCAAACCGGCCGCCGTCGGAAAAGGAGTCGGGCGTGACGTTCAAAATGCCCATCACCAGGGTGCGCGGCCCCAGTTCCAGCCGGCGGCCGCCCCATGCCAGGGTAAAACGGTTCATGACGATGCGGTCCCGTCCCCGGGCCTGGTTTCCGTGTCCGCGGGCGCCTTTTGGTCCGGTGAGGCCTTTGCCGCCGTTTCCGGCGGGGTTGCCGGCTTTTCCTCCGGCACCTCTTCGTCCGGCGCCGGCATGGAAAGTTCGATGCCCGGCCGCAGGGAGCGGATCAGATCATCCAGCTCAGGCCCCAGCACGGTCTCTTTTTCAATCAGCAGGGCCGACAGCGCGTGCAGGATGTCGATGCTCTCCTCCAGCAGGCGGCGGGCCCTGTCATAAGCGGCCTTGATGATGCGCTCGATTTCACCGTCGATGCGCCGGGCCGTTTCTTCAGAATAGTCCCGGTGCTGGGATATCTCCCGGCCCAGAAATATCTGCTCCTCGTTGGAAGAGTAAGAGAGCAGGCCCAGGTTTTCGCTCATACCCCATTCCCGCACCATCTTCTGGGCCAGGGCCGTGGCCTGCTTGATGTCGTTGGCCGCGCCCGTGCTGATGCGGTTAAAAATAATCTCTTCAGCGGCGCGTCCGCCAAAGGAGATGGCCAATTCGCTTTCCAACTGGTCCTTGAACCGAAAGTCCCGTTCCTCGGGCAGAAACCAGGTCACGCCGGCGGCCCGTCCCCTGGGAATGATGGTGATCTTGTTGACCGCGTCGGTGTCGGGTAAAAGCCGGGCCACGATGGCATGGCCGGCCTCGTGGTAGGCGGTCATCTTCCGGTCCTCTTCCTTGATGACCTTGGACTTGCGCTCAAGGCCCATGTACACCTTGTCCTTGGCGTCCTCAAAGTCGGTCATCTCCACCTTGTCCTTGTTGCGCTTGGCGGCGAACAGGGCCGCCTCGTTGACCAGGTTCTCCAGGTCGGCGCCGGAAAAGCCCGGGGTTCCCTTGGCCAGGTTGTTGATGTTGACATCCGCGGCCGCCGGAATTTTCTTGATGTAGACATCCAGAATGGCCCGCCTTCCCCGGATGTCGGGCAGGGGCACCACCACCTGGCGGTCGAAACGGCCCGGCCGGAGCAGGGCGGGGTCCAGCACGTCGGGCCGGTTGGTGGCCGAGATCAGGATCACGCCCTCGTTGGACTCAAACCCGTCCATCTCCACCAGGAGCTGATTTAGGGTCTGCTCGCGCTCGTCGTGACCGCCGCCCAGGCCGGCCCCGCGGTGGCGGCCCACCGCGTCGATTTCATCAATATAAATGATGCACGGCGCGTTCTTTTTGCCCTGGAGAAACAGGTCCCGGACCCGGGAGGCGCCCACGCCCACGAACATTTCCACAAAGTCCGAGCCGCTGATGCTGAAAAAGGGGACCCCCGCCTCGCCGGCGATGGCCCTGGCCAGAAGGGTCTTGCCGGTGCCGGGCGGCCCCACCAGCAGCACGCCCTTGGGGATTCGACCCCCCAGCCGGGTGAATTTCTGGGGGTCCCGGAGAAACTCGATAATCTCGCCGACCTCTTCCTTGACTTCATCAATGCCGGCCACGTCGGCAAAGGTCACCTTGTTGGCCCCTTCGGACAGCAGCCGGGCCCGGCTTTTGCCGAAGGAAAGGGCTTTTCCTCCGCCGGCCTGCATCTGCCGCATGAAGTAGATCCAGATGCCGATCAGCAGGATCATGGGCAGCCATGAAATCAGGGCGGAAACAAACCAGGAAGGCTCCGCCGGCGGCTTGGCCTCTATGGCGATGCCCTTGGCCCGCAGAATGGAGATCAGGTCCTTGTCTTCCGGCATGTAAACGCTGAACCGCTCGCCGGTGTCGCCCACGGCCCGGAGGGTCTGACCCTGAATCACCACTTCCTTGACCTTGCCGTTGTCCACCATGTACAGAAAGTCGGTATAGTTGATGGTCCTCTCCACCTTCTGCTGCTGGTTAAACATGCTGTAAAGCATGACCATCACCAGAATAATCACCAGCCACAGCGCCAGGTTTTTGGAAAATTGATTCAAGCTTACCCTCCAATATTTTGAATTTGTTTGTTAAATTATGTTCAAGCAAAAAAGCCTTGCAAAACCAAGGCAGTTAAAAATATCATCGGCCCGCTGAAAAAGGCAAGGAAAAACAGGACTCAACGCCGGTCTCCCCCGGCTCGACCCGGCGAAGGTTAAGCATGGCCCGTTGGCGCGCCATCCATGGTGCCGGAACAGCATGCTTTTTTTTCTTGCATTTATCGGCCGTCATATATAGTATGAACGATTTTAAAAAATTGGAAACACTGGTGTTGTCGAACGGCTGAGGGTTTTCCGGCGGCGGCGGCGTCCGCGCGCGGGCAAAACCTTATGAAAAACCTGTGAACCAAAGGAGGTCGGCATAGCTAAGGACAAACAGACAGTCAACATCAACAGGGAGATTCGGGCAAGAGAAGTCCGGTTGATCGACGCCGAGGGAAACCAGCTCGGCGTGGTGCCCATTCACAGGGCCATTGCCGCGGCGGAAGACGTGGGTCTTGACCTGGTGGAAGTGTCGCCCAATGCCGAGCCGCCGGTCTGCAAAATAATGGATTACGGCCGATACAAGTACGAGCAGACCAAAAAGCAGCACGAGGCCAAGAAAAAGCAGGCGGCGTTTCAGGTCAAGGAAATCAAAGTGAGGCCCAAAACCGATGCGCACGACCTGAACACCAAAATCACCGCCATGCGGAAATTTTTGGAGCGAAAGGACAAGGTGAAGGTAACGGTATTCTTCCGGGGCCGGGAAATCACGCTGTCCGCAAAGGGCATGGAACTGCTGGAATCCATTGCCAAGGAAGTTGAGGATATTTCGGTGGTGGAATTCACGCCCAAGTTTGAAGGCCGCAGCCTGTTCATGGTGCTGGCCCCCAAGGCGTGACCGGACGATCTTCGGCCTGTAGGACATATAAGTTAAGCAACAGCCGCCGATACAAGATTATGCCATGCGGCGGTCACACTATAGAATCAAGGAGTATTAACCATGCCCAAAGCAAAGACCAACCGTTCGGCCGCCAAGCGGTTCAAACGGACCAAGACAGGAAAGTTCGTGTATTCCAAGTCTCATGGAAGCCACATTTTGACCAAAAAGAGCCGAAAGCGGAAACGGACCCTGCGGAAAAGCCATATCCTGGCCAGCTGCAACCACACGGAGCTGAAGCGCCTGCTTCCCGGCATTTGAGCCGGCATCCGCCGTCGGAGAGAAAACCCCCGTTTTGACAACGGGTTACAGGGAGAAGTCTCATGAGAATAAAAAGAGGATTCAAGGCGAGACATCGCCGGAAAAAAATTCTGCAGCTTGCCAAGGGCTT
Source organism: Thermodesulfobacteriota bacterium (assembly GCA_049320925.1). Taxonomy (GTDB): domain Bacteria; phylum Desulfobacterota; class Desulfobacteria; order Desulfobacterales; family Desulfosudaceae; genus Desulfosudis. Next base: position 5,027 of record JBMORB010000312.1, read on the forward strand.
CCGGGGCGGCCACAGCAAGCTGTTCAAGACCGCCAAAAACACCGTGGACCGGGCGCTGGCCTTTGCCTACCGGGACCGCAAGCAGAGAAAGCGGGACTTTCGAAGGCTGTGGATCGCCAGAATCAATGCCGCCGTCCGCATGAACAACTTAAGCTACAGCAGGTTCATGAGCGGCCTGAAAAAGGCCGGCGTGGCCTTAGACAGAAAAGTCCTGGCCGAGCTTGCCATCTCCGACCCGTCCGGATTCTCCAGGATCGTGGCGGTGGCGGCGGATCAGAACTGACATCTTTCACGGTAAACAGATGGAGCGGCCTTGTCACCGGAAGGTGAAAGGCCGCAAGCCGTTTTGTTTGCGGGTTTCTTTTACATCACCTCGGGCAATCCCCATTTTAAGGTTCAGCGTTGCGCGGCGAAAGGGTCGCCGGGACGACCGGACAACAGGTGGAGCGGTACGTGACGGAATCGCTGGTTGAAATTCAGAAACAGGCGGAAGAGGAGATCGCGTCGGCCCGTGACATGGATGCCCTTCAGGCCGTGTCCGTAAAATATCTGGGCCGCAAGGGCGCGGTCACCCTTTTTTTACGCAACCTGTCGCAACTGCCCGCCGACGAGCGGCCCGCCGCCGGCAAGGCGGCCAACGAGGTCAAACGGCTGCTGCAGGAGGCCGTGGACCTGGCTGCGGCGCGGATGGCTGCGCGCCCGGCGGAGGATTCGGGCATCGACGTGTCGCTTCCCGGCCGGCCGGCTGGCCGCGGCACCCTTCATCCCATCACCCGGATCACCCGGAGAATCTGCGAAATTTTTGGCCGCATGGGCTTTGACGTGGTGGAAGGGCCGGAAATCGAAAGCGACTATTACAATTTCGAGGCCCTCAACATTCCCAGGCACCATCCGGCCCGGGACATGCAGGACACCTTTTATATTTCCGACAACGTGGTGCTGCGCACCCACACCTCGCCCACCCAGCCCCGGATCATGGAAAAAACCGCGCCGCCGCTTCGCATCATCGCGCCGGGAAAAGTTTACCGGTGCGATTCCGACGTCACCCACACCCCCATGTTTCACCAGGTGGAAGGGCTCATGGTGGACCGCAAGGTCTCCTTTGGCGACCTGAAGGGCATTCTCACCCTTTTCATTCACCGCATGTTCGACCCGGAGACCAGCCTTCGGTTCCGGCCCAGCTACTTCCCCTTCACCGAACCCAGCGCCGAAGTGGACATCCGGTGCGTGGCCTGCCGGGGCGCTGGCTGCCGGATATGCTCCAACACCGGCTGGCTTGAAATCCTGGGCGCGGGCATGGTCCACCCGGCCGTGTTTGAAAAGGCCGGCTACGACACCTCCGTCTATACGGGCTTTGCCTTCGGCATGGGCGTGGAGCGCATCGCCATGCTCAAGTACAACATCGACGACACTCGAAAGTTTTTTGAAAACGACATCCGGTTCTTAAGGCAATTCTAAATGAAAATCAGCCTTCAGTGGTTAAAGGAATACGTGCCCATCGACCTGCCGGTGGCTGACCTCTCCGAGGCCCTCACCATGGCCGGCTTTGAGGTCGAGGGCGTATTCGACCGGCACCCCCATCTGAATACCGTTGTAACCGGCCGGGTGACAAAAGTTTCTCCCCATCCGGACGCGGACCGGCTCACCGTATGCGAGGTGGACGCCGGCGGCAATCTCCTGACCATCGTATGCGGTGCGCCCAATGTGAGGCCGGGCATGATCACCGCCGTGGCCCTGCCCGGAACCGCGTTGCCGTCCGGAATGACGGTGAAAAAAAGCAAGATCCGCGGTGTGGTCTCCGAAGGCATGCTGTGCAGCGCCGCCGAACTGGCCACCAGCGACGGCCACTCCGGTATTCTGGACCTGGCCCCGTCCCTGGCGGCCGGCCGGCCCCTTGCCGAAGCCATGGGCCTTGCCGACACGGTGCTGGACCTTAACATCACGCCCAACCGGGCCGACTGCCTCAGCCTGATCGGCATCGGCCGTGAAGTGGCGGCCATCTGCGGCCGGCCGCTGAAAAAGCCGCCCGTGGCCGTGGCCGAGACCGCCGGCGACATCAACTCCTATACATCGATCGCCATCGACGAACCGGACCTGTGCCCGCGGTACACGGCCCGGGTGCTGGTCGACGTCGCGGTGGGGCCTTCGCCCTCCTGGCTTAAGGACCGGCTGCTCTCCGTGGGATTAAAACCCATCAACAACGTGGTGGATATCACCAACTTTGTCATGATGGAAACCGGTCAGCCCCTTCACGCCTTTGACCTGGACCGTCTGGCCGGCAGCCGCATCGTGGTGCGACGCGCCGGTACACAGGCCACTTTTACCACGCTGGATGACAAGGAACGCGCCCTTTCCGCCGACATGCTCATGATCTGTGACGCCGAAAAACCGGTGGCCGTTGCCGGTGTCATGGGCGGGCTCAATTCGGAAATCGGGCCGGAGACCCGTCGGGTGCTGATTGAAAGCGCCCACTTCACGGCCACCAGCATTCGAAAAACCGCCAAGCTGCTGGGCCTTGGCACCGACGCCTCCTATCGTTTTGAAAGAGGCACGGACCCTGAAGGCACCGTGTATGCCTGTGACCGGGCCGCCGGACTCATGACCGAACTGGCCGGCGCAAAGGCGGCCCGGGGCATAATCGACAACCACCCGCGGCCGGCGGCCGAAAAACGGATTTTCGTCACCGGGCAGGCCACCAACCTTCGCCTGGGCACCTCCCTTAATGTAGAGGAGATCTCCCGGCTTCTGGCGTCGGTTCAGATTTCATCAAGTCCGGCCGGCGACGACCGCCTGGAGGTGACGGTTCCGTCATTCCGCGTGGACATCGAGCGGCCGGAGGACATCATGGAAGAGGTGGCCCGGCTCTGGGGATACAATAACATTTCCGTGACTTTCCCCGTGATCCCGGCGGACGGCAGGGTGCCATCGGGCGCGGTGTACTGGCGCAACGGCATCAAGGACATCATGACCGGCCTGGGTTTTTCCGAAGTGGTCAACTACAGCTTTATCGGCGCCGACGCCTGCGCCAGCATGCGATTTGAAAAGGCATCGGCCGAAAACCAGCCTGTTCCCATACTCAATCCCCTGTCCCAGGACCAGACCGTCATGCGGACATCGCTGATTCCCGGGCTTTTGAAAAACACGCGGGACAACCTGTTTCAACAGGAAAAGACGGTCCGGCTGTTTGAGGCCGGAAAAGTGTTTCTGCCCAGGCAGGGCCAGGAGCTTCCCGATGAGCCGGAGATGATGGCCGGCATCTGGTCGGGGTCCCGCCGGCCCCTGACATGGCACTATCCGGAGGAACGGTGCGACTTCTACGACATCAAGGGCGTCCTGGAAAGCCTGCTGGCAGCCCTGGATCTTTGCCCGGAATTTACCGCCATGCCGACGGACCGGTGCCGGTTCACCCGGCCCGGGCACACGGCATCTATTTTTGTCAACGGCGCAATGCTCGGCCTGGTGGGCGAGGTACGAACCGAGGTGCTGGCCGAGTTCGGAATCCGACAGCCCGTCTTTTTGTTTGAGATCAATTTTTCACTCCTTTTGCCCATCCTGTCGGATCGCAAAACCGCCCGGCCCATCTCCCGGTTCCCTTCTGTTTCACGGGATGTCACCCTGATCGTGGACAAAGCAATAGAAGCGGGGAATCTTTTAAAAGCCCTTGCCAGACAGGGCCAGACCCTGATAGAACAGATGCAACTGGTAGCCGTATACGAAGGGGAGCCGGTGCCGCCGAAAAAGAAAAGTGTTTCCGTCCGCATTGTCTACCGGTCGTTTGAGGAGACTCTGAAGGATGACTTTGTCAACCGGATTCATACAAAGGCGACCGAGAGGCTGATCAGGGAGTTTAACGCCGAGCTTCCCGGTTAACGGCGTTTTGCAACGCTTCGTGCCTGACGAATGTCAAAAACAGCGAGGCTGTCATGTCAACCCGGGACGACAAAAACCAGACCACGCCCCTGCTCTTCCCCGAACCCGCCGAAACGGTGGAAATTCCCGACAGGCTTTACTTTCGAATCGGCGAGGTCTGCCGGATCACCGGCGTGGCGGCCCATGTTCTGAGGTTCTGGGAATCCGAGTTTCCCCAGATCCGCCCGGGCCGCACCGAATCCGGACAGCGGCTCTACAGCCGGTCGGACATTCTGCAGGTGCTTAAAATCAAACATCTTTTATACAACCGCAAGTTTACCATCAAAGGCGCCAAGCGGTATTTGAGCGCCGGCGCCAAGGCCGTCCAGGCCCCCTCCTTGCTCCAGGAGATCGCCGACGAACTGTCGGCCATTCGAGATATTCTGAGTTAAACCAGATTTTTATTTTGTCTTGACTTTTAATTTTTTTTATCATAAACATCGTTTCCAGAGCGGGCATAGCTCAGTTGGTAGAGTACAAGCTTCCCAAGCTTGGTGTCGCGAGTTCGAGTCTCGTTGCCCGCTCCAGGCGATTGCAAAGACCGCCATGGGCCGTTAACCGGGCTTGATGATAGCGGCTGGAGCAGTAAAGCACGATCTGGGATGGTTTGAAAACGGGCAAAAGCCCGTTTTTTATTTACGAAAAAGCGGTTAAGGACACCGGCCGGAAACGGCCGCGAACGACATGGCACTGACGAGCGAAGGAGAAACAACTGGCGCCCTGCTGATGGGCGGAGACAACCCGGTGGTTGCCAGGGTATGGGAACTGGTGGAACCGGTGTGCGCGTCTGAAGCCATGGAGCTGGTGTTTGTCGAGTTTCAGCGGGAAAGCACCGGCCGGGTACTTCGCCTTTACTTAGACGGACCGGAAGGCGGCAGGGGCGTCACGCTGGAAGATTGCGCCGGCATCAGCCGGCAGGTCAACGGCCTGCTGGATGTCTATCTTCCGGAACTTGAAAATTATAGCCTGGAGGTCTCCTCCGCCGGCCTGGATCGGCCTCTGGCAAAGGAAGCCGACTTTAACCGGTTTGCCGGCAGCGGGGTCCGCGTCCGCACCGCAGCCCCGGTGTCGGGCCGGAAAAATTTTAAGGGAACCCTGCTTGGCGTTTCCGGCGGAAATGTCAGGCTCATGGTGGATGGTAAGGAATTCGTAATTCCCTACGGTGAAATTACAAAGGCAAAACTTGTGAACGAATACGGAGTCAGCCAATGATCATACAGGACGTGAAACGTGTTGTAGAACAGGTCAGCCGGGATAAAGGCATCGACAAGGACACGCTTGTAAAAGCCCTTGAAGAGGCGATCAAGTCGGCGGCCAGGAAACGATATGGCGCGGCTATCGATATCGAGACCATGTATGACGAAAACACCGGGGAGATCGAAATCTTTCAGTTCAAGGAAGTGGTCGAAACGGTGGAGGACGAGGACCTTCAGATCAATTTTAAGGAAGGCCGCGCCCTGGATCCGGAGTGCGAGCTCGGCGACAGCCTCGGCGTGAAGATGGACACCGAATCCTTCGGCCGCATCGCGGCCCAGTCGGCCAAGCAGGTGATTATTCAAAAAATCCGGGAAGCGGAACGAAGCGCGGTTTACAAAAATTTTCTCGAAAAAGAAGGTGAAATCATCAATGGCATCGTGTCCCGCATCGAGCGGGGCAACGTGATCGTCAACATCGGCGAGGCCGAGGCAATTCTCAACACCCGCGAGCAGATTCCCGGAGAATCCTATCGCCGGGGAGACCGGGTACGCGCCAACGTAATGAAGGTGCTGGAGGAAACCGCCGGCCCCCAGATCATTCTTTCCCGGGCCCATGCGGATTTCGTGGTCAATCTGTTTAAAACCGAGGTGCCGGAAATCAGCGAGGGCATCATTGCCATCAAAGCCATCGCACGGGAAGCCGGAGGTCGCACCAAGATCGCCGTTGTCTCCAACGACACGGATATCGACCCGGTGGGCGCCTGCGTGGGCGTCCGGGGAAACCGCATTCAGAACGTGGTCAAGGAACTCAAGGGGGAAAAGATCGATATCGTTCCATGGAACCCCGACCCGGCCAGGTTTGTGTGCAACGCCCTTTCGCCGGCGGAAATCTCACGCGTGATCATTGATGAAGACAACGCCTCAATGGAGATCGTGGTGCCCGACGAGTCCCACTCCCTGGCCATCGGGAGAAGAGGCCAGAATGTCAGGCTCGCGTCCAAGCTGACGGGTTGGCACCTTGAGGTGCAAAGTGCGTCTATATATACTCAGGCCATGGAGCGCGGCTATGACTCGCTTTTGCGGATTCCCGGCGTTGACAGGCCCATGGCGAACGCATTGTGCGAAATGGGCTTCTTCTCGGCGGAAGATATCTCGCGGGCGGCCATAGAAGACCTTCTGGAACTCGAGGGCGTTGACGAGGCGGTGGCCCGGTCGTTGATTCAGGAGGCGGCCAGAGTCGCCGCGGAACCCCCGGCTGAATCCGCTGACTCCCGGGAAAGCGCCGCGGATACAAAAAAGGCATCTTCACCGGAAGACACCCCGCAACAGGACGGCCCGGAGCCGG
>JBMORB010000313.1:0-11468 GCA_049320925.1 Thermodesulfobacteriota bacterium
GGGTGACTCCGGCTTTTTTGAGCATGCGCAGTCGTTCGTCGTCAAGAATACCCAGGGACGCGCAGGTAGAAACGGCGGTGGTGTCGATGGCGGCCAGCGCCCGGCTGACGGTTGCCACCTCGGCGGAGGACAGGCCCCGGCCGCTGGTGACCACGGAATAACGGTTCACCGGCGTGGACTCAAGACGCCGGCCCGGTTCGGCCAGGTCCGCTTCGGCCATCAGCGGATAAGTTTCAATGTCGGCTCTGGCATGGCTCGACTGGGAGCAGAAAGAGCAGTCCTCGGAACACCGGCCTGACTTGCCGTTGCGAATCACGCACAGGTGAACCGATGTGCCGAAAAAGCGCTCCCGCACCATGTCGGCTCCGGGGAAAAGCAAAAAAGTCCGGTCATCCGGCATGCGGATCAGCGACAGCAGCGTGTCGTCGTCCGGGATTTCTCCGGCCTTTATCCGCCGGGCAATATCGGCCAGCTGTATAGGGTGAAGCATTGTCTGTGTCACCATGCAAACCTTTCAAAACACGCTTTCAGCGCCGCCGGCGTGATCGCCGGCATGGGCGGGATTTCGGCGACCACGGCCACATGGCCGTAATGCTCCACGGCCTTGCGGTTCTCCGCGTTGGGCCGGCCGTTGACCGCCACCCCGAACACCGGGACTCCGGCCTGTTCCAGCCGGTTGACGGTCAGCAGGGTATGGTTGATCATGCCCAGGCGGCTTTGCGCCACCACCAGCACCGGCGCGCCGATCCGCCGAATCAGGTCCAGCATGAGATGACGGTCGTCAAGCGGCACCATCAGCCCGCCGGCCCCTTCAATAATCAACGTTGTATCCGGGTCCACCGGCGGCACCACGATTTTTTCCAGCTCGATCTTCCGGCCCTCCAGTTGCGCGGCCAGATGAGGAGAAACCGGGGTCGAAAGCACATATGCTTCGGGCCGAAAATGTGTTCCGTCCAGGCCGGTGACCCGGCGGACAAACGCCGTATCGGTGCCGTCCTTTGCCCCGCTTTGAACCGGCTTCCAGTAAACCCCTTGCAGGCCCGCCATCAGAACCGCGCACACCACGGTTTTGCCCACGCCGGTGTCGGTGCCGGTGACAAAGAGCCGGTCAGGAAAACCGCCGCGCTTCATGGCCGCCTCCACGCGCCAAAGGCGTCGGCCAGGCGATCCATGTCCCGGCGGGTATGCAGGGCCGAAAGGGAGATACGCACCCGGGACCGGCCTTGGGGCACCGATGGCGGCCGGATGGCCACTGCCAGAAACCCCCGGTCTTCCAGGAACCGGGAAAGGTCCAGCACCGCCTGCTCCGATCCCGCGATCACGGGAATAATCTGGGAAGACGACCGGCCCGTGTCAAACCCGTCACCGGCAAGCCTTGCCCGCAGGTGGGCCGCGTTTTCCAGAAGGGTCCGGCGCTGGTCGTCCATGGCGGGCACCAGGTCCAGGGCCGCGTCGATGGCGCCCAGCACCGCCGGGGGCAGGCCCGTGGAATAAACAAACCCGGCGCACCGGTTGATCAGAAAATCGCGCATGGCCGAGGAGCAGGCCACGTAGGCGCCGAACCCGCCGCACCCCTTGCCGAAAGTGCCCATGACCAGGTCCACCGCCTTTCCACAGGTCAGGCCCATGCCCTGTTCCCCGAACACGCCGGTGGCATGGGCCTCGTCCACCATCAGCAGGGCGTGGTGTTTGTGCGCCAGCGCGGTCAGGGCATCGATATCGCAGACGTCCCCGTCCATGCTGAACACCGATTCGGTGACGATCACCCGGCGGGAATACCCCTTGTTTTGGGTTTCGATCAGAAGCTTTTCAAGATGGGCCGGGTCGTTGTGATCAAAGAGGCGGACCGCGCACCGGGCCAGCCGGCACCCCATGACAATGCTGTTGTGATTGAGCCGGTCTGAGAGAATCAGGGAGTCGGCGTCGCACAGGGCCGGCAGCAGGGTGGCGTTGGCCTGGTAGCCGGAGTTGAGGATCAGGGCCGCCGGGGTCTGCTTGAGGCGGGCCAGCTTGCGCTCCACCTGTTCCACGCACGCAAGGTTGCCGCAGATCAGGCGGGAAGCCGTGGCCCCCGCGCCCCATCGTTCCATGAATTCGTTTGCCCGGGCGGCCAGCAGCGGATGGCGGGACAGGCCCAGATAATCGTTGGAGCAGACATTGAGCAGCCGCGTCCCGTTGATCTCAACCGCGGCCCCGTCAGCCGGCACCACCGGACGAAGGGCGCGGAGCCTTCTGTCGGCTCTCCGTCTTTCAAGTTCCGCTTCAATGAAATCGAATCGGTTCATGGCTGCGCCTGCTTCGCCATGCCCACCACTTCGCATATGGCCGCGGTGAGCCGGGAAAGCTCTTCGGATGTGATGATATAGGGCGGCATGATGTAGACAAGGCGGCCAAAGGGCCGGATCCACACGCCGCGTTCCACAAACCGGGCCTGGGCCCAGGCCGTGTCCACCGGGTCTGTTGTCTCCACCACCCCGATACCGCCCAGGCACCGGACCTCCCGGACGTGGGGCATGGCGGCGCACGGCGCCAGCTCGCGCTTCATCTGGGTCTCCATGGCCATCACCCGCCGCTGCCAGTCAAAGGACATCAGCAGGTCGATGGAAGCCACGGCCGTGGCGCAGGCCAGGGGGTTGGCCATGAAGGTGGGGCCGTGCATGAACAGGCCGGGATCGCCCGAGGAAATGCCGCGGGCCACCTTTTCGGAAGCCAGGGTGGCGGCCAGTGTCATGTAGCCGCCGGTGAGGGCTTTTCCCACGCACAGGATGTCGGGCGAGATGCCCGCGTGTTCGCAGGCAAACATTTTGCCGGTGCGGCCGAAACCGGTGGCGATCTCGTCGCAGATCAGCAGCACATCATAGTGGTCGCACAGCCGCCGGGCATGGGCCAGATAGGCGGGCGAATAAAACCGCATGCCGCCGGCCCCCTGCGCCACCGGCTCCAGGATCAGGGCGGCGATCTCACGGTGATGGCCGGCCAGGAGGCCTTCCAGGCTGCGCGCATCCTTTTCATTCAGGGGGCCGTCAAACGGACTCTGGGGCGCGTCGGCAAAAAGCTGGGCCGGCAGAATGCCGGAAAAAATGTGGTGCATGCCGGTGACCGGGTCGCACACCGACATGGCGCCCAGGGTGTCGCCGTGATAGCCGGAGCGGATGGTGGCCAGCCGGTGCTTTTCGGGCCGTCCCGCGGCGGACCAGTATTGAACGGCCATCTTGATGGCCACCTCCACCGACACCGAGCCCGAATCGCACAGGAACACGGCGTCAAGTCCGGACGGGCAGATTTCCAGCAGCCGCCGGCACAGTTCCACGGCAGGCGCGTGGGTCAGGCCGCCAAACATCACGTGGGCCATCTCTTCCAGCTGATCGGTCACGGCCCGGTTTAACACCGGATGGTTGTATCCGAAAATGGCGGTCCACCAGGAGGCCATGCCGTCGATCAGTTCACGGCCGTCGGCCAGCACCAGGGTGCAGCCCTCGGCCCGCCGGACGGGATAGACCGGCAGCGGCCGCGTAAAAGAAGTGTAGGGATGCCAGATATGATCCCTGTCAAATGCGAGCATCGTGCTGTCGGCTTCATGCGTCATGGAACATCTTGTCTGAATCGGCGGTGCCCGGGCATCCGCGGGCTATGAATTGTTGGATTCCGTGTAGATGAGGTTGATGGACAGGGGGGAACACTTTCTGCGCCCGGCCTTCAGGTCCCTGGGAAGAATATGCTGGCTTTCCACCGTCAGCCAGGGCGTGGCCGGATTCAGGGTGCGCAGCTTGCCGTCCGCCGGCTCCCGGGCCGGCTCGGTGAACAGGTAAAACACCTGAAGAATGCAGACACAGGACCGGCCCTCGGTGGCGATCACGTAATTATCGGTAAAATCCTTGAGGGTCAGGTTATTGGTGTTGGCCAGGTTGGCGATCACCGACTTGGAAAGCTTCACCAGAGAGGTCTTGTAAATTCCCCGCTCCGAAATCCGCGTGACATACCGGGCTTCGCTGCTGGCCACGTAAACCGTGCTGATGCAGGGAAGCCTTTTTAGAAACTGGGCCGCCACCAGGGCCGCGGTTCTCCGGCCGCCCGCCAGAAACGGAAAGCCGTAATATTCGAACAGCTTCTTCTGAAGACTTTCCGCGTACTCGTCGCCCTTTTCATACAGGTCCTTTGAGATATAGCGAAGCTGGCGGGCCAGGTCCTCTGCGGCATCGTCAATGGGCCAGTCGATGCGCACGTGAAAATGGGTGACACCGTAGTGGCTGGCGCCCGTGGCCGGGTCCCGCTGGATCAAAAGTGCGTAATCCAGGGGGAGCAGGTCTTTTAAGAAATTGAAAAACCGGGCCGACTCCAGGTATTTCTGGCTTCTGTCAAAATTCTCCAGGGGCAGGGACTTGGAGCTGATCAGGTTGGTCTTGGTGGTCTTGTTGACGTCGAAAAAGCGAATATATTTTTTGCAGGTTTCGGGAATGCTGTCTTCGACAAACATCACCAGAAAGGTGTTCTGGCATTCATATTCGATCTTGGGAATCTGGGCCCTGGGCTTGAGTTCCCGCTTTTCCGGAAAGGGGTAGGGCTCGTTTTTCTTTAAAAAATTTTTGTAGGAATCGATCAGCGCGTACTCCGTTATAAACTGGTCCAGATCATCCCTGAGCAGTTCATAATAGGAGCGCCGAAGCCTGTGTTCGCTGCTCAACTCTTCCCGTACCCGCCAGTGGAACATGCGCCCTCCGATCCTCAACCGCTTCAATTTTTTGGGTATTTTAGCTTAGCCCACCGGCGGCTGTCAACACAATAAACCCCCTTTTTTCAAAAAATTCGACAGAATATGCGGATCAGGCCGGTTTTACGCCCTGTCCAGGGCCGCCACACCGGGCAGAACCTTGCCTTCCATCAGTTCCAGAAAGGCCCCGCCGCCGGTAGAAATATAGGATATCCGGCCGGCCACGCCCGCATCGTTCACCGCGGAAACCGTGTCGCCCCCGCCCACCACGGTAAAGGCGCCTGAACCGGCCATGGCCGAGGCCACGGCCCGCGTTCCCGCGGCAAAAGGCTCCATTTCAAAAATGCCCATGGGCCCGTTCCACACGATGGTTTTGGCGTCTTTAAAAGCGTCGGCGAACCGGCGGGCCGTTTCCGGCCCGATGTCTAAGGCCATGGCCTGGTCCGGAATCCGGTCCACCGGCACATGCGTATGGGCGGCATTGGCGTCCACGGCCTCGGCCACGGTCACGTCCACCGGCAGATAGATGTCAACCTTGCTTTCCGTGGCCCGCTGCATGACCGCCCTGGCGTCGCCGATCAGTTCCTGTTCAATCCTGGATTTTCCGACATTCACCCCTTTGGCCGCCAGAAAGGTGTTGGCCATGGCGCCGCCGATGATCAGCCGGTCCACCACGGCCAGCAGATTGTTCAAAGCGGTCAGTTTGGTGGAGACCTTGGCCCCGCCCACAACGGCCACCAGGGGCCGGACCGGTTTTTTCAGGGCCCTGGCAAAGGCGGAAAGTTCTTTTTCCAGCAGAAAGCCGGCAACGCTTGCCGGCGCGAATTTCGTGACCGCTTCCACCGAGGCATTGGCCCGGTGGGACACGGCAAAGGCGTCGTTGACATACACGTCGCAGAGCGCGGCCAGCTTTTTTGCAAAGGCATCGTCATTGTCCGCCTCGCCGGGATGAAAGCGAAGGTTTTCCAGCATCAGGATATCGCCCGGCGCCATTCTGCTCACCCGGTCGGCAATGGCCGGCCCGATGCAGTCGCCGGCCATCTCCATTTTTCTGCCCATCAGCTCCGCCAGCCGCGCGGCCGCGGGCGCCAGGCTGAATGCCGGGTCCGGCTTTCCCTTGGGCCGGCCTAGGTGGGAGCCGACAATGATCTTCGCGCCGGCGGCCACCAGATACTCAAGGGTGGGCAGCACAAAGCGGATGCGCGTGTCGTCGGTGATCTGCTTCTGATCATCCAGGGGCACGTTAAAATCGACCCGCACCAGCACCCGCTTTCCCGCCACATCAATATCTTTCAGTGATTTCATGAAAACACCTCCTGTTGGTTATAAACCCTTCTCCCTCATTGTCTTACTCTTACTCCCCTTTTGGCTGCTTATCCAAATCGAAATCGCTATCGCTATCGGGATCGAATTTTTTATAACACTGTACTCTTAAGGTGCCTCTAACCCGGACATTTCATGAAATTTTTCGACACCTATAAATTTTTATATAAAACACATGTTGTTGCAGTAGAATTCGAGCATTTTTCAAAAACACAAACTGCCATGAGCGGTTTGAGGCATTTTTCGTCAATTTTTATGTCGAAAATTTCACCCTTCGGGCGAGTCACCTTGGCCGCATCTGCTGTGTTGCAGGCCGCTCGCAGTAAATTGACTACAGCTTCGCGTCCTGCGCCTTGCATCTGCGGCCAAATCAACTCGTGAAATATCCGGGCTAAAAAATGGGGGGCTCTCATGAAAAAAGCAGGCGCGAGTCCCGATAGCGATTTCGATTTGGACAACACGCCTCCTATGACCCCTCCCCCTGCCTGCGCTTCAGCGTCTTCCGCTTCGACCAGCGTTCAAAAAACCCCATGTTGCCGGAGGCATAAGCCCGGTCCACCTTCTCCTCGTCCAGCACAAGCCCGTCTTTGCTTTTAATCGCGGCCCGCAGACAAGCTGTTTTCCAGGCGCAGGCCATGCAGGTGTCCGGCGTGTGGCGAAGGCCGTCGGCGCCCATGGGAAAGACCGTGTCCAGCCGGCTGAAACATTCCGGCGCTTTTTCGGAACTGTCAGGCATCGCTCTTCTCGTTTACCCGTCGGTCGCTTTCAAGGGACTCGGCTTCCTGATGAAACTTTGCCATGTACCCGTTATCGGCAAAACTGAAGTGGCCCCGCTCGCCCACGATAATGTGCTCGTGCACCGTGATGCCAACGGTTTTGCACGCCATCACCAGCCGGCGGGTGATGGCAATGTCCTGCCGCGACGGCTCCGGCTCCCCTGACGGATGGTTATGACAGCAGATCAGGGCCGCGGCATGGTGGGCCAGGGCCCGTTTGACCACCTCCCGGGGATAGACCGGGCTTTCGGTGAGACTGCCCTCGGACAGGGTCTCCACGTCAATCACCCGGTTCTTGGCGTCCAGAAACAGCGCGAAAAAGGTTTCCCGCTGTTTATCCCGAAGCGTGTGGTTAAGGTAGTTAAGCAGGTCGGTGGAATTGCCCACCAGGGGCCGTTTGACCAGGGCTTTTTCAAGATAGCGGTCGGCCACGGCCTTGACCAGCCGGATGCCGAACAGGTTGTTGGGTCCGATGCCCGGAATGCGGCACAGCTCCTCGGGCGATGCGGTGAGCACGCCCTGAAGCGACTTGAAGGCGGCCATGGCCGCCTTGGCCGGCTCCTTGCAGTCCTTTCGGGGCGTGGCCAGGGTCAGCAGCAGCTCGATGATCTCGTAATCGTGAAAACCGGAAAGGCCCGAGGCCAGAAACTTCTCCCGCAGCCGCTGCCGGTGGCCGGCGCCTTTATGGGGTGTGGTTGCCGTCATGGCAGGAATCGTCCCGGAGCCGGATATGGCGCGGCATATCCGGGTTAGTAAGCCGTCACTTCGTCATCGATCTCGGGTTTCAACGTCCGTTTCATCAGCCTCAATAACGCTTCTCCAGGGGTCAGGCCTTCGTAAAGGACACGGTACACCTCGTGGCAGATGGGCATCTCCACGTCGCACTTGTTGGACAGGTTGAAAACCGACTTGGCGGTTTTCACGCCTTCGGCCACCATGCGCATGGAGGCCAGAATATCACCGAGGGTCATCCCCTCTCCGAGTTTTTTGCCCACCGTGTAATTGCGGCTCAGGCTGCCCGTGCAGGTGAGAATCAGGTCCCCCATGCCGGTGAGGCCGGAAAAGGTGTGAGGATTGGCGCCCAGGGCCATGCCCAGCCGCCGCATTTCGGCCAGGCCCCGGGTGATCATGGCGGCCCGGGCGCTTAAGCCCAGGCCCATGCCGTCACACGCGCCCGCCGCAAGGGCGATGACGTTCTTGACCGCCCCGCCGATCTCCACGCCGACGGGATCGTCGTTGGTGTAGACCCGGAACAGGGGCGCGGCAAACACCTGCTGCAGATGGAGCGCCACCTCCTGATTTTTGGCGGCCACGGCCACCACCGTGGGCAGGCTGGCGGCCACCTCCCGTGCGAAACTGGGGCCCGACAGCACCGCGATCCTGTCCGGGGCGGTCTTTTTGAGCACTTCGGCCAGCACGCCGGACATGGTCAGGTGGGTGACGTTTTCAATGCCCTTGGAGGCGGTCACCACAATGGTCCGGGGGTCCAGGCTGTCCGAAATCCGGGAAGCCACGTCCCGTGTCAGATGGGACGGGACCACCATGACCACGATATCACGATCGGCCGCCACGGCCTCAAGGTCGTTGGACACCCGAATGCCTTCGGCCAGCTGAATGCCGGGCAGGTAAAGGGTGTTCTCGCGGCCCTTTTCAATCTGGTCGCACAGATCCGGCTCGTAGGCCCAGAGCATGGGGGAAAGGCCCTTGGACGCCAGCAGATGAGCAATGGCCGTGCCCCAGCTGCCCGCGCCCACCACGGAAATTTTAACGGCTGCCGCCCGGTTGTCATTCATGGCTCTCTCCATGGGTTTCCGGAACTTCCTCTTCACCGTCCTCGCCGTCCTCGCCGTCCTCTTTTTCCGCCAGGCGGGCCGCGCCGGTGACCTTTTCACCCTCTTCCATGCCGATGAGCTTCACCCCCTGGGTGTTGCGGCTGATCACGGACACGCCGCTGCCGGAAATGCGGATCAGCTTGCCCCGGTCGGTCATGATCATCACGTCGTCCTCGTCGCTCACCAGCAGAATGGAAACCACCTTGCCGTTGCGCTGGGTGGTCTTGATGGTGATCACGCCCTTGCCGCCCCGGCGGTTGATGGGATACTCGTCGATGGAAGTCCGCTTGCCATAACCGTTCTCCGTGACGGTGAGCAGGGTGCTGCCGTGACTCATGACCTCCATGCCCACCACATGGTCTCCCTTTTCCAGTGTCATGCCCTTCACACCCCTGGCCAGGCGGCCCATGGGGCGGACGTCGCGCTCCAAAAACCGCACCGACTTGCCCCCCCGGGAGCCCAGGAACACGTTCCACGATCCGTCGGTGATGCGGGCCGCGATCAGCTCGTCGCCGTCGGCCAGGCCCAGGGCGATGAGCCCTCCGGAACGGGGCCGGCTGTATTCCATGAGGTCGGTCTTTTTCACCATGCCGTCCCGGGTGGCCATGAGCACGAAAAACCCGGGCGCAAACTCCGTCACATTGAGCACCGTGGCCAGATCCTCGCCCTCGTTAAAGTTAAGCAGGTTGACGATGGCCGTGCCCCGGCTGGCCCGGCCCGCCTGGGGTATCTCGTATACCTTGCGCCAGAAAACACGACCCCGGTTGGTGAAAAACAGGAATGTGTCGTGAGAAGACGCCACAAACAGGCTGTCCACGAAATCGTCCTCACGGGTGCCCATGGCGGTCTTTCCCCGGCCGCCCCGCTGCTGCTTGCGGTAGAGGCTGATGGGATTGCGCTTGATGTACCCGGCCCGGGACACGGTGACCACCATCTCCTCCCTGGCGATCATGTCCTCGATGTGAATCTCCTTTTTCTGCCCCGTGATCTGCGTACGCCGCTCATCGCCGAACTCGGCTTTAAGATCGGCCATTTCCTTTTTGATCAGATCCCGCACGATGCGCTCGCTGCCAAGGATCTCCTTGAACCAGGCGATCTGCTTTAAGGTCTCCCTGTACTCCTCTAAAATCTTTTCTCGCTCCAGGCCGGTGAGCTTCTGCAGCCGCATGTCCAAAATGGCCTGGGCCTGAATCTGGGTCAGGCCGAATTTTTCCATCAGGCCGGTGCGGGCGTCGGCCGGCGACGCGGACCGGCGGATCAGGGCCACCACCTCGTCCAGGTTATCCAGGGCGATCTTGAGGCCCTCTAAAATATGGGCACGCTCCTCGGCTTTCTTGAGGTCAAACCGGGTCCGCCGGATAATGACCTCCTTGCGGTGAAGAATGAAATACTCCAGGATTTCCTTTAAGGTCAGCAGCTCGGGCCGGTTATTCACCACGGCCAGCAGGTTGATGCCGAAGGTGCTCTCCAGCGGGGTGTGTTTGTAAAGCTGGTTGACCACCACGTCGGCGAACTGGTTTTTCTTTAAGCCGATGGCGATGCGCATGCCGTCCTTGTCCGATTCATCCCGCACGTACCGGATGCCGTCAATGGCCTTGTCCTTGACCAGTTCGGCGATTTTTTCGATGAGCCGGGCCTTGTTGACCTGGTAGGGCAGCTCGTCAATCACGATGGTTTCGTCCTGGCCGTCCTTGCTTTTTTCCACCAGCACCCGGCCCCTGACCCGAATTTTTCCCTTGCCGGTGGCGTATGCCTCAGCAATGCCTTCCGTTCCGTGAATGATGCCGTAAGTGGGGAAATCCGGCCCCGGCACATACCCCATCAGGTCGTCGACGGACATGTCCGGGTTGTCGATCAGGGCCGACACGGCGGCGGTCACCTCGGACAGGTTGTGGGGCGGAATGTTGGTGGCCATGCCCACGGCAATGCCGGACGATCCGTTGATCAGCAGGGACGGCAGCCGGGAGGGCAGCACCAGGGGTTCGGGAAGGCTTTCATCGTAGTTGAGGCCGAAGTCCACGGTCTCCTTGTCGATGTCCTCCAGCATCAGGTGGGCCAGCTTCTGCATGCGGACCTCGGTGTACCGCATGGCCGCCGGCGAGTCGCCGTCCACGGAACCGAAGTTGCCCTGGCCGTCCACCAGCATGTAGCGCATGGAGAAATCCTGGGCCATGCGCACAATGGCGTCATACACCGCCGTGTCGCCGTGGGGGTGGTACTTGCCGATCACGTCGCCGACCACGCGGGCCGACTTCTTGTAGGGCTTGTTCCAGTCGTTCTTCAGCTCGTGCATGGCAAAAAGGATGCGGCGATGCACCGGCTTGAGCCCGTCCCGCACCTCGGGCAGGGCACGGCCGATGATCACGCTCATGGCGTAATCCAGATAGGATCTGCGCATCTCCTTTTCGATGCTGACTATCTCATGGCGAACAGCGGTCTCTTCCATTGTCGTCCAGCCTTTTCAATCGTACACATTAACTGATAACCGACGCGTGTTCCCCGTCGCAACAAGCCTGACCCGCGCAGGGTTTACCTGGCGACAAAACCTCCGGCGGCCAGCAGCAGCATGAACTCGTAGGCAAAAACCGCCGTGTAGTTGCCCATGAAGTGAAACACGATGCCGCCGCCGATAATGGCCGGCACGGCGAACACCACCAGTGTGCCCAGCAGTCTTGGAAGGCTCATTCCCTTTCTCCTTTATTGTTTTTAGTTTTCTTTCCGTTATTACTGTTGTTCAAAAAGATTTTAATCATGACGGCACATCTTTTGTCTGTTTATCCACATCGAAATCGCTATCGGTATCGAAATCGAATTTCATGTCCGGTGGCT
>JBMORB010000314.1:0-11448 GCA_049320925.1 Thermodesulfobacteriota bacterium
GGCGGTTAACTGTGAAATCCGCCCTGTCAGCCGGTTTGCCCGGAAAAATTACTTTTATCCCGACCTGCCCAAGGGCTACCAGATATCCCAGTACGAACTGCCCATCGCCGAACACGGAGAGATCTTCATCGATGCCGGTGACGGGGAAAAACGCGTCGGCATCACCCGCATTCACATGGAGGAGGACGCGGGCAAGCTGGTTCACGACGAGGGCCGGCCCGTCTCTTACGTGGATTTCAACCGCGCCGGCGTGCCCCTGATCGAGATCGTCAGCGAACCGGACATCCGCTCCCCCCAGGAGGCCGGGGCCTACCTGAGGGAGCTTCGGGCCATTTTGCGCTGGCTGGATATTTCCGACGGCAACATGGAGGAAGGCTCCTTCCGGTGCGACGCCAACGTGTCGGTCCGGCCAAAGGGGGCCGCCACCCTGGGCACCCGCACGGAGATCAAGAACTTAAATTCATTCAGGCATGTGGAGCAGGCCCTGGCCCATGAAATCCGGCGTCACGCGGAATTGATCGCCGACGGGGGCGCCGTGGTGCAGGAGACCCGGCTGTGGAACCCGGAGAAAATGGTGTCGGTCTCCATGCGGGGCAAAGAGGATGCCCACGACTACCGCTATTTTCCCGACCCCGACCTGCTGCCCCTGGAAGTGGACAGGGCGTGGGAAACCGCGATTCGTTCGTCCCTTCCCGAACTGCCGGCGGCCCGCAAAAAGCGGTTTGCGGCCGATTATGGTCTTTCCGCCGATGACGCCCAGGTCCTTACCGGGTCAAGGGCGCTGGCCGATTATTTCGAGGCGTGCGTGGCCGAAGCAAAAACGCCCAAACCCTGCGCCAACTGGATCATGGGAGAACTGCTGGGTCTGCTCAACGCCACCGCCACGCCCATTGAAGCCTCGCCGGTAAGCCCGGCTCACCTGGGCCGCCTTGTCGGCCTGATCAACGGCAATGTGATTTCCGGCAAGATCGCCAAAACCGTTTTTGAAGAGATGGCCCGCACC
Source organism: Thermodesulfobacteriota bacterium (assembly GCA_049320925.1). Taxonomy (GTDB): domain Bacteria; phylum Desulfobacterota; class Desulfobacteria; order Desulfobacterales; family Desulfosudaceae; genus Desulfosudis. The sequence continues at coordinate 1,004 of JBMORB010000314.1, forward strand.
GGCGATGATCCGGCGGCCATTGTCGAGGCCCGGAACCTGGTCCAGGTCACGGACACCGGCGCCATCGCCGCGGCCATCGACCAGGTGATCGCTGAATGCCCGGACGAGGTGGAAAAATACCGCGGCGGAAAGACCAAGGTCATGGGCTTTCTGGTGGGCCAGGTCATGAAAAAGACCAGGGGAAAGGCCAATCCCCAGGCGGTCAATGACCTTTTAGTCAAAAAACTTGGTTAATTTTTTGAAGGCGTCTTTATTGTTTTTGCACCGCAAAGGCGCAAAGAGCGCAAAGGGTTTTTACACGAAAGCGTTCATGCTTTTTTTTGCGCCCTCTGCGTCTCTGCGGTGAATTCAAATTTTCGAAGTCCTTTAAACAGTCAGGAGTTATGATGATGCGTATTTCCGTTTGCAAACTTCTTTTTTTTGCCGCGGTCCTGCTGCTGGGCCTGTCTGGCGGGGCGACCCCGGCCACGGCCAAAACCCTTGCCATCACCCCGTTTACCGTCAATGCCGCGGAAGACCTCACCTATCTTTCCAGGGGCGCGGCCGACATGCTGGCCTCGCGCATCGCGGCCCAGACCGACGTGTCCGTGCTGGACATGGCCCTGGTGGGGGCCGAAGCAGTCAAAATGCCGGCCCCGCTGACCCGGGCCTCGGCCGCTGACCTGGGCCGCCGCCTGGGCGCCGACCATGTGCTGTTCGGCAGCATCACCGTGCTGGGCGGGCAGGTCAGCATGGACGTGAACGTGGTGGACGTGGCCGACCCCGGTAAATCTCCGGCCGCGTTTTACCGGCAGGCCGACTCCATCGCGACCGTGATTCCGGCCGTGGGCGCCATGGCCGGCGATATCCGCGCATCGGTATTTGCGGCCAAACCCCTGGGGGACGCGGCAGTGACGACGGCGGCAGTCCCTCCGGCCCCGGACGTTGTGCCGGCACCGGTGGTGGTGCCGTCATCCCCGGCCATTGTACCCGCCACCCCACCGGCAGCGCCCGGCCAACCCTCCCCGGAAAGTCCCGGCGCGTCCGCCTTTGTGATGTCGCGGCCGGCCGACCAGACTCAGGCTTTCTGGAAAAGCCAGGATTTTGACGCCCGGATTCTTGGCCTGGCCGTGGCCGACGTGGACGGTGACAAGAAAATGGAAACTGTTCTGCTCACCGACCGGCTGCTCACGGTCCGGCGCCTGGAACAGGGCCGGTTCTTCAAGCTGGCCGAACACAGTCTGGCGCCCCAGGAAAAACCGCTGTCTGTAGACGCCGTGGACACCGACGCCAATGGAAAGGCTGAAATTTTTGTTTCCTGCATCAACACCACCACCGGCGCACTGGCCTCCTTTGTGCTGGAACTGTCCGACCGGGCCCTGACAAAAATCGCTGAAAAGCAGGGTTGGTATTTCCGGTCCATCGGCGGCGCTGTTTACGGCCAGAAAAAGGGCGTTTCAATGGCCGATATTTTTCTGCCCGGCATTTACCGCCTGGCCCGGCAGGGCGATCAGTATGTGGCCGGAGAGCCGCTTTCCCTTCCCGGCAGCGACCGGTCTCCCCTGTTCAGCCTTGCCACGGGCAACGTGACAAACAGCGGCGCGACCCAGGTGATCGCCTTTGACGGGGAAGACCATTTAAGAATTTACGACACAACGGGAGAAGTGGTCTGGAAAAGCGAGGAGCCTTTTGGGGGCAGTGAAACCCACATTACCACCCGGGAAGACAGCGACAATGAAATCGGCCAGCGTTTTTATCTGGCCCAGCGGATCTGGGTGGGAGACATCAACGGCGACGGCCGGACCGAAGTCCTTACCGTGGCCAATAACGCCATCACCGGCCGGCTGTTTGACCGGTTCCGCCAGTACAGCGGCGCCCGGTTTGTCTGCCTGTCCTGGGATGGTCTGGGCCTGTCCGAGGTGTGGCATACCCAGCCGGTGTCCGGTTATGCCAGCGACTTTGGTCTGGCCGACGTTGACAATGACGGCAAGCCCGAACTGGTGGCCGCCATTGTCTCGGCCAGGGGAGCGGTGGTCACCAGGCCCCGGTCGTCGGTGATCAGCTACGATCTGGAAGGGGCGCGGTGATACAGGCAAAACGCATAAAATCCTTGACAACATGTGGTTTTACGGTTATCAATATTGTCACTATAGTTAATTATCGATAATTTATTGAACTTTTTTGTTTACAACCACGCCAGCAAACCCGCAATTGTCCGGCGGGCAAGGGTTTCGGGCGCATACCATATTCATAAATGAGTTTAATTCACATGAAGGGGGGTGTGCCTGTCACGCGAACGGGTTTTGGCAACCCGATCATCTTCACTAGAACAAAGAACACCAGAACTGTTTTTGATAGCAATATCTTTTAGGGAGGAAATCAAATGAAAAAGATTACCGTATTAGCAGTCGCCGCCTGTCTGGCCATTGCCCTTGTTGCTCCGGCCATGGCCGTGACCGTTGACTTTTCCGGCTACTACCGGGTCCGCGGCTTCATGAACACCAACATCACCCTGAATGACCAGACCCCTGAGTCGGAAGCCTATTATGACAACCGGTTCAGACTCCAGTCCGTTTTCAAGGCCAATGATGCGGTTTCCGTCACCACCCGGTTTGACGCGCTGGACGATGATGTCTGGGGCGACACCAACAACGTGGCTGGGGACATTAATGAAAGTGCCATTGATTGGGACCGGGTCTACATGACCCTGATGACCGACGTGGGCATGTTCATGATCGGCCATCAGCAGGCCGGCGTGTGGGGCCTGGATTTCTTTGATGACGATTACAATGACGACCGGATCAAGTACACGGGCAAGACCGGCGACATCATCTTCGGCGGCATCATTCAGAAAACCGAGGAGACCGATGCGCTTGTTGGCGGTCAGGCTGACGGCGACCTGGATGTGTACTACCTGTTCGGCATCTTCAAGCAGGAAGGCCTTGAGGCCGGTCTGCTGGCCGCCTATGCCAGAGGCGCCACCATCTCTGCTCTGACGCTCACCAAAGAGGCGTTTCTGCCGTACTTCAAGTTCACCGCCGGCCCCTTCAGCGCCCGGGGCGAACTGATCTATGAAATGGGCGAAGTTGATTTTGACAACCCTCTTGCCCAGGATTCTGATATCGAAGCCCTTTGCTACGGCATCGAAGGCGCCTTCAACATGGACATGGCCAAACTCTACGCGGGCTGGATCAGCGTTTCCGGTCAGGATGAGGGCGAATTCAACAAGGGTATGATGGGCGGCGGCGGCGACTGGACCCAGGGCAACACCACCTATGACGGCCTTGGCGATGACTTCAACCCCCTGGCCATTCTCACCGACGACCTGGGCGACAAAATCCTGAACTCCGGCGGCGGCGTTGTCTTTGGTGTTGATCTGCTTTATGCCGGCGCTGATGTCAAGGTCAACGACAAGCTGACCGTTTCTGGCATTATCGGCTATGCCATGGCTAATGAAGAGTGGGCCGGCATGGACGATGAGTACGGCACGGAAATCGACGTCACGGCCAAGTACCAGATCATGGACAACGTGGAATACAAAGCCACCCTGGCCTACCTGATGACCGGCGACCTGCTGGGCCAGATGGTCGGTGCCAAGACCGTCACCGCTGACCACACCGATGACAACTTCGGCATCATGCATCAGATTCAGGTCAACTTCTAATGCGGTGATCGCCTGAAAAAGACGGGGGCTTCCCCCCTCTTTTGCGGTAAATTAAAAAAGGCCTCCGGGGTTTTTCCCGGAGGCCTTTTTTTCTATCCAAATCGCTATCGCTATCGGGATCGAAATCGATCAAACCGACGAAAAAAGACAGGCCCTTGTTTTCGTGCGCTTTGCTTCTTCGGGATCTTCCGTGTAAAACACCCGAGGGATCCGGCGCGGCTGGTTTTTTCACACGAAAATGTGGTGCAAACGCTATAAGGCTTTAGCAAAATCAAAATTTGGGTCGGAAAAGCCGGGGCTGTCGACCCCGACCCCGATCCCGATTTCGGTAGCGATTTCGATTCGGACAAAAACCTGTTGACTTTATTGCCGGCTTTGGGGTATGAAGGCGAATGTTTTTTATCCTTGCTCCGGGAAATGACCCGGGGCTTTATTATCCAAAAGGAGGTGTCATGAGAAGGTACGAGACCATTTTTATCGCAGATCCCGATCTGTCCCCCGATGACCAACGACAGCTTTTCGACAAAGCCACCGGCCTGATTAGCGCCAACAGCGGTGTTCTGGTGGAGTTTGACGAGTGGGGAAGCCGCCGGCTGGCCTATGAAATCGGCAAAAAACAGCGGGGCCACTATGTCCGGCTGGACTTTTGCGGTGACGGCAAAACGGTTAAGGAGCTTGAGAGCGCTTTTCGCATTGACGAGCGGGTGCTCAAGTTCATGACGGTTTTTCTTGCCGACAACGCCGACCCCGAAGCGGTGAAGCAGGCACTGGCCGCTGAAAGAGAAAAGAAAGCCAGCGCCGAGGCGGCCGCCGCGCAAGCGGCATCAGCGCCGGCAGCCGAAACACGGGAAGCGGCCGGCAATGATGATGAGAACGCGGGCCACGACAACGCTTAGGCGGTTACGGAGAAGGACAGGAGGCACAAATGGGTGCGTTTACAAGACAGAGTGATGCGATGAATCCGACCAAAGGAAAAAAACGGGTATTTCACAGGCGCAAGTACTGCCGTTTCTGCGCGGACAGCAGCCTTCCCATAGATTACAAGAACCCCAAGTCATTAAAGAGCTTTCTGACGGAACGCGGAAAGATTATTCCCCGGAGAATTTCCGGCACCTGCGCCAAGCACCAGCGGGCCATCACCCGGGAAATCAAGCGGGCCCGGACCATTGCCCTGCTGCCCTATGTGGGAAAGCCGGACAATTAAGCCGGACCGCTGGCGGTACCCCGTAATAAGGAAAAGAGTTGACGGTGCTCTCGGAGGCGCGAAACGCCGGACCCCGGGACATAATTTCAGGCGCGGGCCTGACCAGCCTGCTGTTTCTGGCGGCCGGTTACGCGCCGATACTGGGGATAGCGGCCTTTGTACTGCTCTCCCCGGTTATGTTTTACTACCGGGCAAAACTGGGACGGCCGGCCGCCGTGGTGGTGCTGGCGGCGGCCCTGGGTACGGCCCTGCTGCGGTGGGGCGGCCTGACGCCGGATGTGGGTCTGGGCGCGGCCCTCTTGATCCTTGGGTTTGCCCTGAGCGAGTTCGCTGAAAAAGGGCTTTCCATCGAGCGCACGGTGCTGTATGCCTGCGCCACGGTCCTGGCAGGAGGCCTGGCGGCGTTGATGTTTTACGCCGGCCTGTCCGGAGCGGGAACCGGCGCCATGGTGTCCGATTATATCGGGGAATACCTGGAAATTTCTCTGCGGATGTATGAAAACGCGGGAATGACCGGGGAAAACCTGGCGGTACTGACCCAGGCCATGGAGTCGCTGCACCGGCTTCTGGTCCGGGTGCTTCCGGCCCTGGCAACGGCCTTTGCCCTGGTGGCGGCCTGGATGACCCTGCTGACGGCCAGAGCCGTGATGAAAAGAAAGGGCCTTGCCTTTCCCGATTTCGGCCCCCTGAATCGATGGTCCGCCCCGGACTTTCTGGTGTGGGCCGTTATCGGCGGCGGGGTGCTGATGCTGGTGCCCGCGGAACCGGCAAAGGCGGCGGCCCAGAACACGCTGATCGTTCTGGCCACCATCTATTTTTTTCAGGGCATCGCCATTTTGTCGTTTTTATTTGAAAGCAAGGGCGTTCCCAGGCCGGTCCGCGTGGCGGTTTACACCATGATGGCAATATGGCAGCTGCTGGCCCTGCTGGTGGCCGGCGTGGGGCTTTTCGATACATGGGTCGACTTCCGGCGGCTCAGGCGGGCGGCCGAAACCGATTCAGACGATGATGAAAACATATTTTGAAGGTTATCAAGGATTTTTTAGGAGGCCGAATATGCAGGTTATATTAAAAGAAACCGTGGAAGCTCTGGGTCTGGCCGGATCTGAAGTGAAGGTGGCCGCCGGTTACGCGCGTAACTATCTCTTCCCCAGGGGAAAGGCCATGCTCGCTACCCCGGAAAACCGCAAAAAAATCGATCAGATGCGGGCCAAGATCGAGCTCCAGATCGCCAAGGAAAAGGAAGCGGCCCAGGAAGCGGCCAAAAAGCTGGAAGGCGTGGTTTGCCGGATTTCCGCCAAGGTGGGTGCCGAGGGCCGGCTTTACGGATCGGTGACCGTGGGTGACATCGTGGACGCGCTGGCGGCCCAGGACATTTCCGTTTCAAAGAAAATGGTGCTGCTGCGGGAGAACATCAAGGAGGTCGGCACCTATCCGGTGGGCATCTATATTTACAAAGGCGTGGTGCCCGAGATCACCGTGGAAGTGGCGGCGGACGAAAAAGTCGACTGATTCGACCTTAAGTCGGATGGCCGGGGAGGAGACCATGCAGAAGACACCTGCGAAAAAAAGCGGCCGCCCCCGCGGCAGGACGGAAGCCGCAGCGGTCCAGGATCCACTGCTTCACCGGCTGCCGCCCCAGAACATCGAGGCCGAGGAGTCGATTTTAAGCTCCATCCTCATCGATCCGGATGCGTCCACCCTTTTTGACGTGCTGGAGCTCCTCTCCGCCGAAGATTTTTACAAGTCGGCCCATCAGAAAATATTTGCCGCCATCACGGCCCTGGTGGAAAAAAATGAGCCGGTGGACCTGGTAACGGTAAAGAACACCCTTCAGGAGACCGGCGATCTGGAGACCATCGGCGGCGCCGCCTATCTGGCCACGCTGGTGGACTCAGCCCCCTATGCCGGCAACGCCCGCCACTACGCCACCATCATCAAAAACAAGTCGGCCCTGCGGCGCCTGATCGAAAACGCCAATGAAATTTCACGCCGGTGTTTCGACAATCCCGCCGATGTGGAAGGGGTCATCGATTTCGCGGAGCGGTCTATTCTGGATGTGGCCGAGCAGAAGGCGGGCCGCGACTTTTACAAGCTCAGCCAGATCATCTCCACCAACATCGAGACCATCGAGACCAACCAGGGAAGGTGGATCACCGGCATTCCCAGCGGATTTCCCCGGCTGGACAACCTGACTTCCGGATTTCAGAAGTCGGATCTCATTATTCTGGCGGCCCGGCCCAGCATGGGCAAAACCGCCCTGGCCCTCAATATCGCCCGAAACGCGGCCATCGACGCCAACATACCGGTGGCGGTCTTTTCCCTTGAAATGTCCAAGGAGCAGCTCTCCATGCGGCTGCTTACCTCCGAGGCCCGCATCGACTCCTATCGCCTGCGGGGCGGCCATGCCAGCAAGCAGGACTGGATCCGCATCACCGACGCGGCCACGGTGCTGGAACAGGCCCCGCTCTATATCGACGATTCCCCCGGTCTTACATCCATGGAGATCCGGGCCAAGGCCCGCCGCCTGAAACGGGAGAAAGGCATCGGCCTGATCGTCGTCGATTACCTTCAGCTCATGCGGGCCTACCAGACGGGGGAACGCAGAGATCTTGAGGTGTCGGAAATGTCGCGCTCCCTCAAGGGGCTTGCCAAGGAGCTTGACATTCCCATTATCGTTTTGTCCCAGCTCAACCGGGCACCGGAGCAGAGCACGGACAAGCGGCCCATGCTGTCGCACCTGCGCGAGTCGGGCTCCCTTGAACAGGATGCCGACGTGGTGCTTTTCATCTACCGGGATGAGGTTTACAATAAAAGCGAAGACAATCCCAACAAAGGCATTGCCGAGATCATTATCGGCAAGCAGCGCAACGGCCCGGTGGGAAGAATCAAGTTGCAGTTTGAGGCCAGCATCACCCGTTTTCAACCCTATGACGCCCAGCACTCCGATACGGATGAGTGATTTGAACACGCCCGGACCCGCCCGGAACCCGGCGCTGTGCCTGCCTGAATGAAAAACAGACTTTTCGGTCATACCGGCGGCCTCAAGGCCGACCATCTGCGGCGCCTGAACAACCTGTACCGGCGAAAAACCTCCTCGTCGTTTCTCGTGACACCGGAACTGGCCCGGGAGTTGTGTCTGCTGTCCCGCGAAATCCGGCGGCAGATCGGCCTGCTGGTGGACCGCAAGGGAACCGTCTCCCATGTGATCGTGGGCACCGACGCCGGCATCGTCATTCCCGACACCGGAGATTACCGGACCGCCGCCGGCCGGCTCAGGGGATTGAAGTGCATTCACACCCACCTGAATGCCGAGGCCCTGACCGCCGACGACATCACCGACCTCTCCCTGCTGCGGCTTGACATCATGGCCGTTGTCGCCGACAACGGGGGGCCGGATGAAAATCCCCGGTACCGCGTTCACGGGGCCCACCTGCTGCCCGGCAACGGGACCGGCGGAGGGGCCGCGCCCACCTGCAAGCAGCTTGCCCCCCTGGGCCCGGGGGAACTCGATATCGGTTGCGAAGGCCTGATCACCGCGCTTGAAAACGAACTGGCCCGGGCTGGCGTCCTTCGCGACGCGGCCCGGAAGGCCGACCGGGCCATTTTAGTTTCCGTCACCGGCGCGGCCCGGTCGGCGGCCGTGGACTCCCTGACGGAGCTGGCGGCCCTGGCGGCTTCGGCCGACATCACCGTGGTCGACACCGTGCTCCAGCACCGCAAAAAGACAGACCCCCGGTTTCTCATCGGCCGGGGCAAGCTGGGGGAACTGGCGGTGCTGGCCCTGCAGACCGGCGCCAGCCTGCTGGTGTTCGACCAGGAACTCAACCCCTCCCAGATCCGCTCCATCACCGACCAGGTGGACCTCAAGGTGATCGACCGGACCCAGTTGATCCTGGACATCTTTGCCCGTCGGGCCCAGTCCATGGAAGGCAAGCTTCAGGTGGAGCACGCCCAGCTTAAATACCTGCTGCCCCGGCTGGCAACCAAGAACACGGCCATGTCCCGGCTGACCGGCGGCATAGGGGGCCGGGGCCCCGGAGAGACCAAGCTGGAAATCAACCGCCGCCGGGTGCGGGAAAGACTGACGCAACTGGAGCTCCGGCTGGAAGCGATCAAAAAACAGCGGCGCCAGCAGAAGTCCCGGCGGGACAAGCTGGCCCTGCCCGTGATCTCCCTGATCGGTTATACCAATGCCGGCAAGTCGACCCTGCTCAACACCCTGACGCAAAGCCGGGTGGCCGCTGCCGACCGCCTGTTTATGACCCTGGACCCTTCCAGCCGCCGCATGCGCTTTCCCCGGGAGATGGAGGTGGTGATCACCGACACCGTGGGGTTTATCCGGGATCTTCCCAAAGAGCTGATGGTGGCCTTTCGCGCCACCCTGGAAGAGCTGGAGCGGGCCGACCTGTTTGTTCACGTGGTGGACGCGGCCAATCCCATGGCCGCCGACCAGATTTCCGCCGTGGAGCGGATCGTGGCCGAGCTTAGTCTTTCGCACACGCCCGTGGTGTACGCCTTGAACAAAATGGACAGGGCCCCAGCAGAACAGCTGGCCGGGCTGATCAACCTGTGCGGCGGCATTCCGGTGTCGGCCAATAACGGGGCCACGCTGGCGCCCCTGATCGACGAACTGGTAGCCCGGGTGGAAAAGATTGTCAACCATCGCCGGATGTTATATGAAAATTATATAAATCCAGAAGGTTAAGTATGGTTTTATCTGTTGACACTCCCCGCCTTTGCATGTAGAAAGACGGTATGACGGTTGATATCGGGTATGTGAAACAGGTGGGCATCGGCGCGGCGTTCAAGGGTGCCTCCGCGTTGCGCGCCTTTTTTCGCGGCGATTTTGCCGTGGATAAAAAAGGGGCGCGGGACCTGGTGACCGATGCGGACCGGGCGTCGGAAAAAGCCATTATGAATGAAATTTTCTGGCGGTTTCCCGACCACAGTGTGATGGCCGAGGAGTCCGGGGCCGCGGGAGCCGGGCAGGATCGTCTTTGGATCGTGGACCCTCTGGACGGCACCACCAATTTCGCCCATGGTGTGGGCTTTTTTGCCGTTTCCATTGCATTTGCCCTTCACGGCGAAGTGATCGTCGGCGTGGTGTTAAACCCTGAAACCGGCGAGCTCTTTACCGCGGTCAAGGACCATGGGGCCGAGCTCAACGGAGCGCCCATTCGCGTGTCCGGTACAACGGCCCTTTCCGACAGTCTGCTGGCCACCGGATTTCCCTATTCGATGGAAGACCGGCTTTCGCCGATCATGGACCGGGTGTCCCGGTTTGTGGCCGCCTCCCGCGGCCTGCGGCGGCTGGGGTCCGCGGCCATGGACCTGTGCTACGTGGCCTGCGGCCGGTTCGACGGGTTCTGGGAGGAGGGATTGCAGCCGTGGGACACGGCCGCGGGCATGCTGATCGCCCGCCAGGCCGGAGCCCGGGTGACGGATTTTTCAGGAAACACGTTTGAGCCTGAAAAAAAAGAACTTCTGGCCACCAATGGGTGGATTCATAACGACATGCTGAGGATGTTAGGCGAATGAATGTTTTTACAGGCATGGATGACATATGGCCGGGCGACGTTCGGCGGGACGGTGTGG
>JBMORB010000315.1:0-11278 GCA_049320925.1 Thermodesulfobacteriota bacterium
CGATAGCTTTTAGTATCCCCAAATTGGGGGAGGGCGTATGAGATTGCAATACATACTCTACCAAACACTTGCCATAGTCACCGCAATGCTTCTTTTATGTTCATGCTCTCGAAGCTACAGCGGAGAATTTTTCTCTTTCCCTCCTCGAAGTAAACCGCATGAAAACAATTGGACGTATTTGTGCCAAGTAACCAATTGGGCCCCTTTCGGCAAAAACGCCACGGAGAGAGGAAATAGAAAAATTCAAATTATTGTTAATGACAAAAACAAAACCAAGATGCTAGAGGATGAATTCGAACTCGTGAGTGCATCCATAAGAAGCAAAATTACGTGGGAGCGAATCGAAAAGCTTTCCCTCGACCTTTATGAGGTAGGGAACAAGTTCGCTGAGGATGATTACAATAAGAAACTAATCGAAGAAGGCCCCAGGCATCTCATTACTTTGAACTACATTTGGGATGGAAAAAAATATATAAAAAGCAACACAGAACCGCTGAATTAAGGACAATATAAAAAGTCGCCGGCCAATCGCAGCTAAACATTTGGACATAAACGAACCACCCCCGCCCGTTGCAGCGCAGCCGAGCGCGGGCGGTTTTTTCGGCAAAAAGCGGGCAGGCTGTTTGAGCACCGCCGAAGGCGGGCGAGTTCCTGACCGCGGCTGAAAAAAGCGTTTGCGCGAGGGTAGCCACGCCCGTGGCGTGGCCAAGCTGCCGGGCGATGTTTCTTTTGGGTACTTTTCTTTGCGCCAAAGAAAAGTACATAGAAAATGTGTTGTAAAAAATCCTTTTTAACTGGACCCCGGATCGGGGTCCGGGGTGACAGCAGGGATTGCTTCGTCGCTGGCGCTCCTCGCAATGACGCACAGTGCGGCGGCTCGCAACGACCCGGAAAAAATTTCGATTTCGATACCGATCCCGATAGCGATTTCGATTGGAATTTGGATGGGGTGGGGAAGGAGGTTACGCCTTCCCGAAGACCTCTGCCATGCGCTTCATGGCCGCATCCACATTGGCGTAGCTGTTGAACGCCGACAGGCGGATATACTGGCCGCCGCACTTGCCAAATCCCCCGCCCGGGGTGCACACCACCCCGGCCTTTTTCAGCAGGGTATCGAAAAACGCCCAGGAATCGGTTTTGGTATCCACCCAGATATAGGGGGAGTGGTCCCCACCCACGTATGAAAAGCCCATGCCGGCCATGGCCGCGGTAATTCTGTCGGCATTGGCCATGTAGGTGTTGATCATCTCCTTTGCCTGGACCTTTCCCTCGGGGCTGTAAACGGCTTCGGCGGCCCGCTGCACCGGGTAGGAGACGCCGTTGAACTTGGTGCAGTGACGGCGGTTCCACAGGCCGTGCAGGGCGTGGGCCTTGCCGCTGGTGTCGCAGGCCATGCACTCCTTTGGCACCACGGAAAAGGCGCAACGGGTGCCGGTGAACCCGGCGGTTTTGGAAAAGCTGCGAAACTCCACGGCCACCTTGCGGGCGCCCGGGATTTCGTAAATAGTCTTTGGGATGGAAGGATCGCGGATAAACGCCTCGTAGGCGGCGTCAAAAAGGATCAGGGCCCTGGCGTCGGTGGCCCAGTCCACCCAGGTTTTCAGGTATTCCTTTGTGGCCACGGCGCCGGTGGGGTTGTTGGGAAAGCACAGGTACACCAGGTCCACCGGCACTTTGGGAATGGCCGGCAGAAAATGGTTTTCCGCGGTGCAGTCCATGTAGACGATGTTGCCGTACCGGCCGTTTTCAAAAGCGCCGGTGCGGCCGGCCATGACGTTGGTGTCCAGGTAGACCGGGTAGACCGGGTCGGGAATGGCCACTTGAATGTCGGCGGCAAACAGCTCCTGAAAATTTCCGGTGTCGCACTTGGCCCCGTCGCTGATAAACACCTCGTCGGCTTGAATGTCGGCGCCCCGGGACTGGTAATCGTTGGCCGCGATCTTTTCCCGCAAAAAGGCATAGCCCTGTTCCGGCCCGTATCCGCGAAAAGAGGCGGCCGCGCCCATTTCATCCACGGCTTTATGAAAGGCGTCCAGGCAGGCCGGGCAAAGGGGCAGCGTGGCGTCGCCGATGCCCAGCTTGATGATGGACTGGTCGGGATGGGCGGCCTGGTGGGCGCTCACGCGTTTGGCTATTTCTGAAAACAGGTAAGACGACTGGAGTTTTAAAAAATGTTCATTGACCTTTATCATGGCATCCTCACCTTAATTGCGAATCACCGGCTCCTTGTCAGCAGTCCCCGTTTATATTAGAATGCGCCATTCATGTCAATCGGCGTCCTGAGCGCCGGAAAGGGCCTTTATGCCTGCGATACGTGCCCATCGGTTTTTTTTCATCATCATCGTCCTTGTGCTGCTGGCGGTTGCCGGAATTCTGGTTTACCGGTACGTGCCGGTCAGGGAATTGATGGCCGCGATCAACGAACAGACCCCGCCCTGGCTGTTTGTCTGCCTGATGGCCCTGCTGCCACTGGCCGGTGTTCCCTTGAGTATTTTTTTCCTGCTGATCTGCGTGGTTTTCTCAACGGGTACCGGCGTTCTGATAACCGCGGCGGTCATTCCCTTTCATCTGGCCGGATTCTTTCTGCTGACAAAAGTGATCCGATCGCCCATTGAAAGATTTCTGGCCCGGAAAAACTACCCGCTGCCGGAAATCCCGGCCCACCGGTACGCCAGCTTCTGCTTTCTCATCAATATTCTGCCCATCCCCTACGTGGTAAAAAACTACCTGCTTCCCCTGGCCGGTCTTCCCTTTTCCTTCTTTTTCTGGATTTCATGGCCGGTCCAGTTTGTCATGGCCCTGCCCTGGGTGCTGATCGGAAGCGCATGGGTGACCCTGGTGAAAGAAGGACTGACCCAAAAAGACCCGGCGGTGCTGGTCATTCTGGCCGCCGCCATGGCCCTGTTTGCCGTTATCTACTGGATTGTCCGCCGATTTGAAAAGCGGTACGGTGATGCTTTGCCGGGGCGGGAAAACGGGCGGATGCCATCATGATCCGGCATCTTACCGGATGGCAAGGCCTTACTGACGAAACGGGCTCGGGGCACTATCCTGGCCTGGAGCAACTCGGCAGGAGATTACGATTACGAGCACGATTAAGAGCAAGAAAAAGGGGGAAGCGATAAGGGGTGGGACTGAATGATAATAACAACTTCTCAAATGAGACATACGGAAAATGCAACGCCGCGGCGGCCCGGAAGGCCGGCAGCGGCACCATTCACCCGCACAGACATCCAGCGGTTTTGAAACAGCCCCATAGCCACGGCTTTAGCGCCAACCGGCCACGGAGGATGGCCGCGACGGCGGGCACAAAGCCGCCTTCAACGTGTCAATAAAACCTCAGTCCGCCTTCTTTCGCAGAAAGGTCGGAATGTCCAGGTCGTCGTCGCTGTAGATGATGCCCTTGTATCCCCGGTAGGAGGAACCCGACGATTCGCCGGCCGCCTCCTGCGTCCGCCGGAAGGTAGGCGTTTCCAGGCTGGCTATGGAAATGGTCTGAAGGTCGGCTTCCGTGATGTCCCGGACCCGCCCCCGCTTGATGTCCACCACCGACTCCTTTGCTTTGACCTTTTCCTTTTCCTGGCCGATGCCGGTGGCGATCACCGTGATGCGCATCTCGTCACCCAGGGTCTCGTCGATGGTCTGGCCCCAGATGATCTCGGTGTCGTCTCCCACTTCCTTGTGAATGCGGTCCGAAGCCTCGGTCATCTCATCGAAGGTCATGTCGCTGGTGCTGGTGATGTTGATCAGCACGCCCTTGGCGCCGGCAATGGAAAAATCCTCCAGCAACGGATGGGCAATGGCCCGCTCCGCCGCGTCCACGGCCCGGTTTTCGCCGTGGGCCACGCCGATGCCCATCAGGGCCATGCCGGCCTTGGACATGACGGTCTTCACGTCGGCAAAGTCCAGGTTCACCAGGCCGGGCACCATGATCAGGTCGGAGATGCCGCGCACCGAGTGGTGCAGCACTTCGTCAGCCTTGCGGAACATGTCCACCATCCTGGCGTTTTTCGAGGCGATGGAGCGCAGCCGGTCGTTGGGAATGGTGATAACCGTGTCGGCGATGCCCTTGAGAGCCGCGATGCCTTCCTCGGCCTGCCGGGCCCGCTTTTTCCCCTCAAAGGAAAACGGCTTGGTCACCACCGCCACCGTGAGAATGCCCAGCTCCTTGCAGATTTCGGCCACCACCGGGGAGGCCCCGGTGCCGGTGCCGCCGCCGCACCCCTCGGTGATAAAGACCATGTGCGCGCCTTCCACCGCGGACCGGATGGCGTCGGCGCTTTCCATCGCCGCCTCCCGGCCCACATCGGGATTGGCGCCGGCGCCCAGCCCATCGGTCAGCTCCGTGCCGATCTGAATCTTGATGGATGCCTTGGACATCTCCAGCGCCTGCGCGTCGGTGTTGGCCACGATGAACTCCACGCCCCGCAGATTGGCGTCGATCATGTTGTTGATGGCATTCCCACCGGCGCCACCCACGCCGATGACCTTGATTCTTGCCTTTTTCTCACTTTCAACAAATGAGAAAGCCATGGGCCCCTCCTTTCGCTAAATCCGTTGACGGGTATGTGCAGATGCCTGCGTTATGAATTTTTTCATTTCTATACAATATCCTTGAACCATCGTTTCATGCGCCCGATGATGCGGTTGAAGATGTTGGCGTCCCGAATGCGGAACTTGCGGTCTCCATCGTTTCTGGCGCCGTAGATCACCAGGCCCACGCCGGTGGCGTACATGGGGTTGTTGACCACGTCCACCAGGCCGGAGATGCCGGTGGGCCGGCCCAGCCGGGTGGGCTGGTTGATGATGGACTCGGCCACGTCGCAGATGCCGTCCAGCAGGGCGGTGCCACCGGTGAGCACCACCCCGGAGGTAATCATGTCCTGAACGCCCTTGCCGTATATCTCCCGGTTGATAAGCGTAAAAATCTCCTCCACCCGCGGGGTCACGATTTCGCTTAAAATCTGGCGAGGCAGCTTTCTGGGCTCCCGCCCGCCGGTGCCCCTCACTTCGATCTCGTCGTTGGCGATGTTGACCGCCGACCCTGAAACGGCATATTTCTTTTTAATCTTTTCCGCTTCGGTGTGGGGCGTTCGCAGACCAATGGCGATGTCGTTGGTCAGGTTGTTGCCGCCCAGGGCCAGCACAAAGGTGTGCCGGATGTTGCCGCCGTAAAACACGGCCAGGTCGCTGGTGCCGCCGCCCAGGTCGATGAGGGCCGCGCCCAGGGTTTTCTCCTCGTCGGTGAGCACCGCCTCGCCGGAGGCCAGGGACTCCAGAACGATATCGCACACATTCAGGCCGGCCCGGTGGGCGCACTTGATGATGTTCTGGGCCGAGGTCACGGCGCCGGTCACGATGTGAATCTTCACCTCCAGGCGCACGCCGGTCATGCCCACCGGGTTCTGAATGCCGGGCTCGTCATCCACGATGTACTCCTGGGGAAGCACGTGAATGATCTCCCGGTCCATGGGGATGGCCACGGCGCTGGCCGCGTCGATAACACGGTCCACGTCGGTCTGGTTGATCTCCCGGCCCTTGATGGCGATCACGCCCCGGCTGTTGAAGCTGCTGATGTGGCCGCCGGCGATGCCCACGTACACGTCGGAAATCTCGTAACCGGCCATGAGTTCGGCCTCTTCCACCGCCTTCTTGATGGACGCCACGGTGGATTCGATGTTCACCACCACGCCCTTGCGAAGCCCTTCCGAAGGATGGGTGCCGATGCCGATGATATTGATCTTGTCGCCGTCTCTTTCACCGACCACGGTGCATATCTTCGTGGTGCCGATGTCCAGGCCGACGATTATGTCCTGCTCCCGCATGCTTCCCCCTTTTTGGAAAAACCGGCGTACGCGGCCCCGAAGGCGGGTTTGACCACAATGCGGTCCGGCCATTGCAGCCCCACCATCGAGATGGGCGGTTGTTCGCCGTTTTTACGGAAATGAGCCACTATACGATTGAGCCTTCGAAACTTGTCCACGTAATCGCCATATCCGAGCCGAACCTCGTCGATGGTGTCAAAAGCGTGCAGGATGACGCCGGTGTCCCTGTCCACCCGAATCTCCCGAATGCGCATACCGAAAATAAACCTTTCTATCCGGCTGCCGGTGTCCAGCACCTCCATGGCGGCGTCAAATGCCCGGCTCCCGGGCCGGCCGGCCACGGGGATATCTCCGTAATCCAGGCCATGAATCATTGGAAGACTGGCGGCGTCCGACGGTTCCACCCGCTTGAATATGCTCCCGGTACCGTCGACAAAAAACCGGTCTCCCAGGTCCAGCACGGCCACGGGCGCATGCTCACGGACGCGGATGATCACGGCGCCGGGCAGTTCCCGGTAAAGCTCGGCTTCGGCAATCCATGGCTCAGCCAGCAGCCGCTGACGGGCCACGCCCAGGTGGATGGCAAAAATGTTTTCGCCGGTCCGGACTCCGGCCGCCCGGGTCACATCTTCGGCGGAAAGCAGGCCGGCGCCTTCTACCCGGACGGACCGGACCGCAAAATAGTCACACCCGGTGACAAACCCGTAGCCCGCCACGAAGGCGGCGCTGATCCCGGCCAGCAGGGCCACCGCGCCGAGAATACGCGCCGCCCGGCCGACTCCCGGAACGAGAAGCCTTGACGCCTTTGCGCCGAAAGGCTTTTTCAGGGCCGCCGCGAGCACAGGGGGCTTTTTGCGAACGGGTTTATTCACCAACAATGGTCACCTCCGGTTCCAGGGTCACGCCGAACCTGTCGGCCACCCGGTGCTGAACGGTTTCCATCAGTTGAATCAGGTCGGCGGCGGTGGCGTTGTTCCGGTTCACCAAAAAATTGGCGTGTTTTTCCGAAACCACGGCGCCGCCCACGGCCAGATTTTTGAGTCCGGCCCGGTCGATGAGCCTTCCGGCCGCATCACCCTGGGCCGGGTTTTTGAAAAAGCACCCGGCGCTGCGGACGCCCGCCGGCTGGGCCGCCGACCGCTTCCGCAAGTGGTCTTCCATGTCGGCCCGAAGGGTTTGGGGGTCGCCCGGACCCAGCGCCAGGTCGGCGCCGGTGATCACCAGCGGGCCGGAGGCCGACGTGTCATAGCCCTTGACCGCGAACCGGCGATAGGAAAACAGCAGATTGTTCCTGCTTTCCGTTTTTTCCGTTCCCTCGCCGGTAACCATGTGCACCGCCTCCACCACGTCTCCCATCCAGCCTTGAGCCGTTCCGGCGTTCATGGCAACGGCTCCGCCCACGGTGCCGGGAATGCCCGCGGCAAAGGTCATGCCGGACAGCCCGTTGTCCGCGGCGTACCGGCAAAGGGCCGCCAGGGACAGCCCGGCCCCGACGGTCAGGCGGGCCTTGCCCTCCTGGTCCGGTTTTCGTTCGATGGTTTTCCAGCCTTTTTTCATGTCAATCACAACGCCCCGGATGCCCCGGTCTTTGACCAGCAGGTTGCTGCCGCCGGCCAGCACCATGCAGGGGACGCGCTGCTCCCGGCATCGTAAAATCAGGTCCCGCAACTCGCCGGGGCCGGCGGGTGCCACCAGCGCGTCGGCCGGCCCGCCCACCCCCAGGGTGGTATGCCGGGACATGGGTTCGTCCCACATCACGCGGTCTTTGAACCTTTCCACCAGCCATTGCCTGAATTCCCTGTCCATGTCGCGCCATGCCCGCCGGCCCCTATGACCGACCGGCGGCCAGAAATTCTTCCCCGACCCGCAATACATCGCCGGCCCCCAGGGTCAGCACGATGTCACCGGGCCGCACAAACTCCTTAAGCAGGGCCACGGCCGCCGCCTTGTCCGCGGCATACCGCACGCCCTTGTGGCCATGGGCCCGAATGCCCTCGGCCAGGATTTCCCCGTTCACGCCCTCAATGGGCGCCTCCCCGGCCGAATAGATGGGCAGCACCACCAGTTCGTCGCACTGGTAGAAGGCCCGGGTAAACTCGTCAAACAGGGCCTGGGTCCGGGTGTACCGGTGGGGTTGAAAAACCACCACCACGCGACGCTCTTCCCAGTGCTGCCGCACGCCCTGCAGGGTGGCCTTGATCTCGGTGGGGTGATGGCCGTAATCATCCACCACGATCACCCCGTCCGTCTCGCCTTTCTTCTCCAGCCGACGGTGAACGCCGGCCAGCGTCTCTAAGGCGTTCTTGATGGTCTCAAAGGGAATGCCCAGCTCCAGGCCCACGGCCACCGCGGCCAGGGAGTTTCTCACGTTGTGAAGACCGGGGAACCGCAGGTCGATGGTGCCCAGCTTCTTTCTGGACCGGTGCACGGAGAACCGCGTTTTCCCGTTGATGGGCGTGATGTTGCGGGCCTGAAGGTCGGCCTGGTTGCTGGTGCCGTAAGTGACGAACCGTTTCTTGATCAGCGGCACCAGTTCCTGCAGCGGCTCGTTGTCCAGGCACACCACGGCCAGCCCGTAAAAGGGAATCCGGTCGAGAAATTCCAGGAAACTCTTTGAAATGGCCGCCAGGTCCGGATAAAAGTCCAGGTGCTCCCGGTCGATATTGGTCACCACCGCGATGGAAGGCGTGAACTTCAAAAAGGAGCCGTCACTCTCGTCCGCCTCGGCCACGATGTAGTCGCCGTGGCCCAGCACCGCGTTGGTGCCGATGCTGTTGAGCTTTCCGCCGATCACCACCGTGGGGTCCAGGCCGCCCTGGCCCAGGACCGCGGCCACCATGGAAGTGGTGGAGGTCTTGCCGTGGGCCCCGGCCACCACCACGCTGTACTTGAGCCGCAGAATCTCGGCCAGCATCTCGGCCCTGGGAATCACCGGAACACCCGACTCCCGGGCCGCCGCCACTTCGGGGTTGTCCCTGCTGATGGCCGAGGAGACCACCACCACGTCGGCGCCGCCAATGTTTTTGCCCTCATGGCCGTAATATATCTTTCCGCCCAGGCCGGCCAGCCGCTCGGTGATATCCGAACGCCGGATGTCCGACCCGGAGACCGTGTATCCCAGGTTGAGCAGCAGTTCGGCGATGCCGCTCATGCCGATGCCGCCGATGCCAACGAAATAGATGTGGTACTTTTTCAGATACATTGATACACCCAGTCCTTCTGCGTCCTGCCGCCCGAAACAACCGAGAGGCATGCCTGCGCCACCCGCCGGCCGGCATCGGGTTTTCCCAGCCGCCTCGACCGCTCGGCCATGGCCGACAACGCGTCGGGAGAAGCCGCGTAAAAATTGATGCGGCCGGCCAGCTTTTCTCCGGTCAGGTCCTTTTGCAGAATCATCTCCGCGGCGCCGTCCGCCACCAGCGCCTCGGCATTGAATGCCTGGTGATCGTCCGCCGCGCCGGGGAACGGCACGAAAATACAGGCCTTGCCCATGCAGGTGATCTCGGCCACGGTGGTGGCGCCGGCCCGGCACACCACCAGGTCGGCGTCCAGGTACCGCGCCGCCATGTCGTCAAAAAAGACCCGCGCCTGGCTCTCGACGCCGGCCCGCTTATAAGCCGCTTCCACCATTTTCACGTCCGCCTCGCCGGTCTGGTGCACGAACCGGAACGATTTCCTGTTTTTCAGGTGCGCCAGGGACTCGGTCACGGCCACGTTGATGCCGTGGGCTCCCTGGCTGCCGCCCACGATAAAAACGGTAAACTTTTTCTGCCCGTCGTCCGGGGCCGGCCTCGCATCGCCCATGGCTTTTAAAAAATCCTTGCGCACCGGGTTGCCGGTGGTCAGGGTCCGGCCGGCGGAAATCCGGCCGGCGGCGGCGTCGTGGGAAACGCACACCAGGTCGGCAAACCGCGCCAGCACCCGGTTGGTCAGTCCGGGCAGGGCGTTCTGCTCGCAGAGCACCACTTTTCTGCCCAGCAGCCGGGCCGCGATGACCACCGGCGCCGACACGTAACCGCCCATGCCGATGACCACGTCCGGAGAAAAGCGCCGGATCAGGCGCCCGGCCGTGAAAATGCCGGCCACCAGCTTGGCCAGCGCCCGGACCCTGGCCATTGCTCCCCGGCCCTTGATGCCTTCGGAGGCGATGGCTTCATGGGAAAAACCGGTGCGGGGCAACACCCTGGCTTCAATGGCGCTGCCGGTGCCCACGAACAGCACCCGGCAGCCCGGCGCCAGGTCTTGCAGGCTCTCGGCGATGGCGATGCCGGGAAACAGGTGCCCGCCGGTGCCGCCGCCGGCGATGATGGCGCTCACGGGACGCGCTGAAATGTCGGTTCGCCTATCCATTTCGCCGTTGCTCAATATTCATTAAAATACCCACCGCCGCCAGGTTAAACAGCAGCGACGTTCCGCCGTAGCTCAGAAAAGGAAGGGTGAGCCCCTTGGCGGGCAGCAGACCCACCGCCACCCCCATGTTAATGACCACCTGCAGGCCAATGGCCACGGTGAGGCCCACGGCCACGAAACTGCCGAACAGGTCGTCGGCGTTCCGGGCGATGAGAATGCCCCGCCACAGGATCACGAAATAAAGGGCCAGAATCACCAGCACGCCCCACAGGCCCAGCTCCTCGCCAATGACCGAAAAAATAA
This sequence comes from Thermodesulfobacteriota bacterium, assembly GCA_049320925.1. Lineage (GTDB taxonomy): Bacteria > Desulfobacterota > Desulfobacteria > Desulfobacterales > Desulfosudaceae > Desulfosudis. The sequence goes on from JBMORB010000315.1 coordinate 10,479, forward strand.
AATCGGTATGGGGCTCGGGAAGGTAAAACAGCTTCTGGTATCCCTGGCCGATGCCGGTGCCCCAGAGCCCGCCGGTTCCGAAGGCCATGAGCGAATGGACCACCTGGTAGCCCTCGTCACTCTTGTACTGCCAGGGGTCCAGAAAACTGATCAGCCGCTGCCGCCGGTAATCCGCGGCAAACATGTAAAACGCGGCCACCGGCACCAGAAAAATACCGGAAGCCAGCAGGTGAACGACCCGGACCCCGGCCACGAACAGCATGAGGGCGGTCAGCGCGGCCAGGATCATCACGGTGCCGAAATCGGGCTGCATGACGATCAGCAGGGACAATACGGCAAACACCACCACATGGGGCACGAACCCGATGGAAAAATCGGTGATCTTGTCCTTTTTCTTGTTCAGCGAGTAGGCCAGGTAGATGATCAGCGCAAAGGTGGCGAACACCGAGGGCTGGAAGGAAACCGGCCCCACGTGCATCCACCGGGTGGCGCCGCCGGCCGTATAACCGATGCCCTTCACGTAAAGGAGCCCCAGCAACACGATGGCCAGTCCCAGCAGACCGTAGGCGGTAAAACGGAACACCCGGTAGGAGACATAACGGCAGCACACCATCAGGCCGATGCCGGCCGCCAGGAATACCGCCTGCCGCTTGAGGAAATAGGCGCCGTCTCCGAACCGCTGGGCCGCGATATGAGAGCTGGCGCTGTAGACCATCACCACGCCGATACCGGCCAGGATCAGGACCGGAAACAGCAGGCCCAGGTCCACACGCAGCAGGTTGGTTTTTGCCGGGTAACCT
>JBMORB010000316.1:0-11255 GCA_049320925.1 Thermodesulfobacteriota bacterium
GAAGCTTGGCCGCGATTTCATCCATGGCCTGGTCCCAGCTGATGCGGGTCCACTGGCCGCCGCCTCTTTCTCCGGTTCGTTTCAAGGGGTAGAGCAGGCGATGTTCATTGTAATACCATTCAGCGGCCTCCACCGGTTTGCAGCAAATGGTTTTGGGCATCATCAGGTGGTCTGCAAACCCGCGCAGTTTTTCCAACCGCCCGTCCCGGACATGCGCTTCCAGGCTGCAGGCCTGATCACACATGCTGCAGACGACATGTTTTTTTTCTAAAGCCATTTCTTCTCCTGAAAACAGGTTTAAGGCGCTTCTCCAATTCAGTGGACGCACAGGATGCAAGGGGTCGAGGGCTATAAACAAAGCCTTTAGACACTCGTCAAACTCCTGATTCTAACAATTCACCTGACCCCTCGAATCCTTGAACCCCTGGTCTCTTTTAAAAATAGCATGATTTTGTCTTTAAACATGACGCTCTCCTTCATTAATATTTAAAATAATGGCCAGTTTAATCATTAATTTAAACCTAACTCGAGCGCTATGTATTGACCATATGCGAATATGATTTGACATATTGTGAAAAAATGAATTTTCACCTGTCAGCTCATGCTTCTCCCGGATCCGGCTGCGGTTGAGCCTTTGTCCGCGGTTTGTTCCCCACGGGCGCCATCATTTTTACCGAGCGGGTTAAAGCATTTTTTGATGTCCACCCGTTAATTCATCTATTAACGTTCGGCGGCCATGATGTGGGCTGCCGGGTCGCCATAAAGGCGCTGGAACAGTATGATCATATCAAGCCGTGGGAAAATGCACGGCGGCAGGGCGAAAAACTGAAACAAAAGCTGAATGAAATCGCCGCAACGAACACGGCGATAACATCAGTCAATGGAATGGGCCTGCTTTTAGGGATAAATTTTATCTCTGCGGAAGCGGCATCAGCGTTTTGCCGGAATGCAATCAAGAACGGGATATATGTAAAAACCGGTGAAGTGGCAAAAAACAGTGTCATCATTCGCCCTCCGCTCACAATCACGGATCAGGATGTGGAGGACATTATTAAAGGCATGAGAACGCTTGGTTGAATCGTTTAATGTTGTAACCCTCCCCATTTTAGCGCCATTGACAATTAGCGTCGAGGCCACCGCGAGCGATGGTGGAAAGCCTGGCCGGATAATTTATTGGTCCGGCCTATGTGGGATTTACGGCAGGAAGTTGCGGCCATGGCCGGGCCTGCTCCAATTCAAAGGCCAGCTCCAGCAATGCCTGATCATGTCCCAGGGGGGCGGCAAACTGCACACCAATGGGCAGTCCCTCTTTGCTCATTCCCAAAGGCAGGGAAATGGCCGGTTCTCCGGTGATGTTCTGCAGTGCGGTAAAGGGCGCATAGTTGCGAATGCCGTCAAAAACCGTGTCAAAGGGTAACGTAGGGTCGAGCAAAGTTCCGTTCTTGACGGTTTTCGAAGCAAGCACAGGACAAAGCGCCACATCATATTTTTGATAAAAAGAGCTTGTCACCTTGATCGCTTTTTTTAACCGCCGGGTGGCAAAAGGAAATGAAAACATATGTTTCGTAAAATGCCGGCTCATGCCAAGGGTCAGGTGTTCAAGCTGAGCCGGATCAAAATCAGGCGAAAGCAGCTTTTTGCCAAACCGGTGAAGCATGAAAAACAGAAACGCGTAATACAGTGTAAAGTCTTCACCGATCTGGTCTGTAAACGGAAGGGGCAGGGCCTCCGCACGATGGCCGAGCGTCTCGCATAATGCAGCCGTGGCGTGAACGGTGTCAAGCACCTCACCGTCAACAACAATATTGTTGATTGCTTCGGTAATGACAGCAATCCGCAACCGCTTTTTTCCGGGTCCGGTAATCAGCCCCAGTGACGGCAGGCGGGGGTTGGCATAATGTTTTTCCGCTTCCGCCATAAATAAAGCCGTGTCCCTCACCGTTCGGGTGATAACCCCTTCAAACACGACATTGATGGGCAGCATCTTGAGTTCCGGCGCGGTGACCAGGCGACCCCGGGTGGGTTTTAGTCCAACCAGGCCGCAACACGCGGCCGGAATCCGAATTGACCCGCCGCCATCATTGCCATGGGCCACGGGCACAACACCGGAAGCCACCATGGCGGCTGATCCGCCGGAAGAACCGCCCGCGGAATACTGGATGTTCCAGGGGTTGGCGGTTGCGCCGTGGAGCAGCGATTCCGTGGTCGGCGGAATGCCGAACTCGGGCAGGGCGGTCTTGCCCAGGCTGATCATGCCCAAAGACTTAAACTGTTTGATAAAAGCATGATCTTTCTTCGCCGGATGTCTGGGCAGGGCGCGGGTGCCAAACAGCGTGGGAACCCCTTCCACCTCGACATTGTCCTTGATAAAGGTGGGAATGCCGCCAAGCCTTCCTTTCCGGGGCCTTTTGGACTGCTCCATCGCTGAATCAAAGGTCTCTGTTACAATGGCATTCAGCGCGGGGTTGGCCTGCTTTGCCCTGTTGATCGCGGCTTCCACCAGCTCCGCCGGTGTGACGTCACCGGCTGCAAGGCGTTTTGCAAGGGCGGTGGCATCCGAATCTCCCAGGGCATCATCACATACGGTATTGACTTTGAGTTTACTCACAAATCTCTCCTTACTGTGTCTGGTTTTTCTTCGGTCCCAGAACAAGGTAACAAATAAAATAGAGTGTAAATATCAAGTCCCCGGTGCCGCCAAGAACCGGGAGAATCGTGACCCGGTCAATGGCATACAGATAATAAAAACCTGCCCCCACCGAGGTTTTGCCGATAATGCCCAGAATGATCAGGCCGGTGTTTTTCGGCGGATTATAAGCAATCATCAAATAGGCGATACCAAAAATAAACACCGCCACGAAAAAGACGGTGTTCAGCCAGAGGTGATAAAAATCACCGGTCGAAAAACCGTACACAAGGCGAAAATTCAAGGCGGGCATTAAAAACGCGGGCAGGGCAAAAGAAAAATTCCACAGCCCGGCTATTGCAAAAAATTTTTTCCAGACTGCGAGTTCCCATCCCCTGGGGTCCAGCCTTTTTTTTACCTTTTCCATTTATTCCTCCGTGTCTGATTCCGGACGCCGCCGCCACGCCACATTTTTTACACCCAAGTAAAAAAGCCGCGAAAAGGGTTCACGGCTTTTTGGGGTTATTATATCAGATGTCTTATGCCAGGTTTCACAGCTTATTTCCGAGCATACATCTTTTCGATTTCAGCTGCATACGTGTCAAGAATCACCCTCTTCTTTGTTTTCTGCGTAGGTGTCAGCATGCCGTTTTGCTCTGTGAATCTTTCACGAAGAATGGTGTACTGTTTTATCTTCTCAAACCCTTCCAGTTCCTTATTTGCTCTTGCAACCTCTTCAGCAATAAGGCCTTTGATATTTCCTTTTTCGATAAAATCCGGACCGACCTTCACCACAATCGGGGTTCCCGCTGACCTATCTACAACAACCTGACTTGTATCGTATTCAACACCTTCTTTGTCAAACCTGTCTTTAAAGTATGTAAGGCTTGGGACCAACAGTGTGCTTATTACGGCCCGTTCATCACCAACAACAAAAAGCTGCTCAATATAGGGGCTTGTGGTAAAAAGCGCTTCAATTTTTGCCGGGGCGATATTCTTTCCGTTGGAAAGACAGATAATATTTTTAATGCGGTCAACAATTTTGTAATAACCGAACCTGTCAACCTCAACCTTGTCCCCTGTTTTAAACCATCCGTCATCAGTGAAGGATTCGGCCGTCTCCTGGGGCTTGTTCCAATATCTTTTAAAAATACCGGCGCCGGAGATCTCAAGCTCGCCTATGCCTGACACCCTGAGCCTGCTTCCATTTGACTCAAGACCGATAGATCCGGGTTTACAGGCCACAAGGGGCATGTTTGAACAGGCGTTAAAACTTTCGGTTGATCCGTAACCTTCGCTTACTCTGATTCCAATGATATAGAAAAATTTTAGAAGCTCGGGGGAAATTGATGCACTGGCTGAAAAAGAATGCTTAAAGTTTTTACCAAACAGTGCCCTGACCTTTGAGAACAGCTTGTCGGCAATTTTATACTTTATTCTCATTCCAAACGAAAGATTGCCGGTAATATCAAAATCATGCCCCATATTATAAGTGCCTGTTTCAGCATCATACCGCTGCATGAAAACCGCTTCACCGACCTTAAGCGCCCAGTTGAAAAGTTTTCGCTTCGGGCCGCTCTGCCCCATTTTCTCCTGCAGCTGAATATATATTTTTTCATAAAGCCTTGGCACACAGTTAATCCAGTGGGGATTATATTTCTGAAGGTCTTCTAAAAGCGTTCCCGGAGCATCCGCGTAGGCAATTGTGCAGCCGTTGAAAATGGCAACGCCCTGGCATGATCCCCTGTCGAAAATATGCGCGAGGGGAAGAAAGCAGAGGGTTGTATATTCCGTCTTGAACCCCATGCCGCAGTAATCAAAGAATTCATTTACACCGTTCATTCTGGCTGAGCAGTTGTGGTGCGTAAGAACAACGCCTTTACCCCGGCCGGTTGTGCCTGAAGTGTAGAGAATCGTATAGATATCATCAAGACCAACCCCATCTCTTCTTGCCACATAATCGTCAAAATGCTTGCTGTCTTTTTTCCACTCAATGCCGGCTTTTTCAAGATCGCCCATGCTGATAACTCTCGCATCGCTGCTCCTGTACTCCCTGTCCATAACGATTATCTTTTCGAGCCCGGGCATCTGGTCAAAGCCGTTGAGCATCATTTCAAGAATGGTGTCGCCCCTTAGAAAAAGGAATTTGCTCCCTGAATCGTTGACGACATACGATGCTTCCTTAAATGACAGGGTCGGGTATATGGCCACACTGACGCCATTTGCGCAGGCAAGCGCAAGGTCGGCATGGGTCCAGTAGGGACCGCTTGCGGACATCAGTCCCACCATTTCCTGCTTCCCGAGCCCCAGGCTCATTAACCCGCAGGCATAGTTTTCCACTCTGGCGGCAGTCTCTGCCCATGTCATTTTACCGTTGCTGTCACCATTATAGAGTGCGGCATTAAACCGCTGAAAATCCTTATTGGCGTGTTTTTTGGCGTTTTCAAGAAATTTCCGGGTGAGTGTCGGCAACTTGACCCTTTCCCACTCCCACTGGTCTTTCCATGGCAGATTAAAATAATCGATATTTGTCATGTCGGTCCCTCTCTTTATGCTTTTTTGTGGAATGCCTTGTTGTTGAAAAAAATGCATTTATTCTGACACAATGCAATTTATCCGTTGAAAAAACAAGCCTTTTCTGGAAAGGCAGGATAGATGGATCGACATCAGGGAGAAAGAAAGCCGGAAAATGGCGAAGAAAAAAAGAGGGTCGGAAAATGACAATGCCGAGGGAAAATCAGGTCAGGCCGCTTTTTCGTAAGGCTTCGGCCAGGGCCGAATTGGCGGGGATATTTTTCTTCTCTTTTTTGTCCGGCTTTTTCCCTTTTGCCTTGCCCCGGGTGTCGGGCCTGGGAGAGGGTCCCGCAGTCTGCTCCCGGGGCGCCGGGGGCACCGGGCATTCGGCCTTCATGGACAGGGCGATGCGCTTTCGGTCTTTGTCCACCTCCAGCACCGTGACCATGACCCGCTGCTGGACCTTTACAATGTCTGCCGGAGATTTGACAAACCGGTCGGCCATCTGGCTGACATGGACCAGCCCGTCCTGGTGCACGCCGATGTCCACAAAGGCGCCAAATGCCGTGATGTTGGTGACAATGCCCGGCAGTTTCATGCCCGGCTGCACGTCGTCAATGGTGTTGATCCCTTCAATAAAAGAAACCGACTCAAAGGCCTGCCGGGGGTCTCGGCCCGGTTTGGCCAGCTCCTCTAAAATGTCGGTCAGGGTGGGCAGGCCCACGGTGCCGGTGACATAGGCGGAAAGGTCGATTTTTTTGCGCAGGTCGGGCTGGCGCATAATGTCAGCCACCTGTTTGCCCAGGTCTTTTGCCATGGCCTCGACAATGGCATAGCTTTCCGGGTGAACGGCGCTGGCATCCAGGGGATTTTGGGCATCCGGTATGCGCAGGAAACCCGCGCTCTGCTCAAAGGTCTTGGGGCCGAAACGCGGCACCGCTTTTAACGACTCCCGGGACGCAAACGGGCCGTTGGCTTCACGGTAGACCACGATGTTTTTAGCGATGCCGGTGTTCAAGCCGGACACGTAGGTGAGCAGCTGAGCGCTGGCCCGGTTTAAGTCCACGCCCACGCGGTTGACGCAGCTGACCACCACGTCATCCAGGGCCTGCTTTAGCTCGGCGGGGTTGACGTCGTGCTGGTACTGGCCCACGCCAATGGACTTGGGGTCGATCTTCACCAGCTCGGCCAGGGGGTCCATGAGGCGCCGGCCAATGGAAACACTGCCCCGCACCGTGATGTCATGGTCGGGAAATTCTTCCCTGGCCACGTCGGAGGCGGAATAAATGGACGCCCCGCTTTCGTTGACCATGACAATCTGCACCGGCCGGGAAAAGGGAATGGTTTTTACAAACGCCTCGGTTTCCCGGCCGGCAGTGCCGTTGCCCACGGCAATGGCCTCCACCTCGAACTGGTCGCACAGGGATTTTATCCGGTCCGCCGCCGCCTGTTCCCTGCCTTCGGAAAAATGGGGATACACCGTGTCCCAGCAGAGCAGCTTTCCCTGCCGGTCCAGGCACACCACCTTGCACCCGGTCCGGAATCCCGGGTCAATGCCCATCACCCGTCTGGCGCCCAGGGGCGGGGCCAGCAGGAGCTGGCGGAGGTTTTCGGCAAAAATCCGGATGGCTTCGTCGTCGGCCCGCTTTTTGGCGGCAAGGCGGGTCTCTGTTTCCATGGAAAGCGACAAAAGCCGCTTGTAGCCGTCTTTTACCGCCATGGCCACCTGGGCCGCGTCATCGGTTTCGCCTCGGACAAACAGGCGCTCTAAAATGGCGATGGCAGCATCTTCTTCCGGCGCGACGGTAAACATGAGAAAGCCCTCTTTTTCCCCGCGCCGCATGGCCAGCATGCGGTGGGACGGAACCGTGGCCACCGGCTCTTTCCAGTCAAAATAGTCCCGAAACTTTGCCCCGGCCTCTTCCTGGCCCATGACGACCCGGCACGCGATCAGTCCTTTGGTGAAAAACAGGTCCCGCAGGGATGCCCGGGCTTTCTCGTCTTCATTGACGATTTCCGCGATAATGTCTCTGGCCCCGGCCAGGGCCTCGTCAATCGAGGCCACGCCTTTTTCCGGATCAACAAAGGGCTGGGCCGCGGCCTGCGGGTCTGTCCCTTTTTGTTCAAAAAGCAACAGGGCCAGGGGCTCAAGGCCCTTTTCCCGGGCCATCACGCCCCGGGTCCGGCGCTTGGGCCGGAACGGAAGGTAGATGTCTTCCAGCACGGCCAGGGTGTCGGCGGCCAGGACCCGCTGCTTTAAATCATCGGTGAGGTGGCCGTTTTTTTCCAGCGACTCCAGGACCGTCTGGCGCCGGTCGTTTAATTCCTTTAACTGATGCAGCTTGTCCCTAATCCGGGTAATGGCGACTTCATCCAGGCTGCCGGTGGCCTCTTTGCGGTAACGGGCGATAAAGGGGATGGTGGCGCCGTCCTCCAGCAGGGAGGCCACGGCCTGAACCTGTTTTTCGCTGATGCCCAGTGCTGCCGCGGTGGTGGGGATCATGCAGTCGCCTTTGCAGAAGGGGTGCCGTTTTCCACGTTGGCCCGAAGCGCCCCTTCTCTTTTTAAAAACGCATACCGGTCGGCCAGGGCGGAAAAGGCGTTGACCACGTCATGGGCGGTCGGGTACAGCATGATGTCTTTTCGCAGCAGGTTTAAGATGGCCTCGTAATCCCGCCGGATGGCCAGGCGCACCACCTTGGAGCAGATCAGCAGGGGCAGGCCCCATTTGCCGGAATATTCCGCCAGGACATGGCTCAGTTCGACCTCTTTATCAATCACGCGCTGGGCCCCTTTGCGGACCATGTTTTTTTCCTGGGGATTGTTGACCGGGTCCACCATGGAATAAATCCACCCGATGCCGTTGAATATGATGCCGTCAAAATCACCGCTTTCCATTAAAATGGGAATGATTTCCCTGGGGCCGCCGTAACCCAGGCCGGCCACCATGTCCACCGGATTGTTCGGGTTCCACCAGGCGGGAAGCTGCTCCCGGAGCTTTGCAACGGTGGCATCGGAAAGGGGTGGCAGTTTCAGGCCCTTTGCCGCGAGGGCATCGGATGTCAGCACGCCCTGACCCCCGCCGCCGGTCAGCACGCAGACCCGCCGTCCCCTGGGCAGGGGGGTGGTGACAAAAGCGGCGGTCAGAACAACGGCCTCTTCCAGGGTTTTGGCGCGGATCAGGCCGGCCTGCCTGCAGACGCCGTCAAACACCGCGTCCGATCCGGCCATGGACCCGGTATGAGAAGAGGCGGCCCGGCTTCCTTCCCGGGTGCGCCCGCTTTTGATGAGAATGACCGGCTTTTCCAGGGCGGTCTTTCTGGCCTCCTGAAAAAACGCCCGGCCGTCCTGCGCCCCTTCCATGTACAACAGAACCACTTTGGTGGCCGGGTCCTGCCTGAAATAGGCCAGATAATCCGGCCAGGAAAGATCGGCGCAGTTGCCGGTTGAAATGACCGTGGAACAGCCGAACCCGAATTCCGCCAGCTGTTCGGAAAGCTCGGTTGAAATGCCGCCGCTCTGGCTGGCAATGCCGATGACCCCGGGATCGGGCCGGAACGTGGGAAACCAGGGGTAAAACTTTGATTCCGGCGCGGCAATGCCCTGGCCGTTGGGGCCCACCAGCACCATGCCCCCGACCCTGGCCCGCTTTAGCATTTCATTCTGAAGGACTTTTCCCTCTTCGCCCAGTTCGCCGAAACCGGAGGTGATCACAATGGCCGCGCCGATACCTTTGGCCACGCAGTCGGATATCACATCCGGCACACCGGCGGCCGGAACAATAATCACTGCCAGGTCGATTTCGTCCGGAATGTCCTTTACCGAGGCATAGGCGGAAACGCCGTGAACCGACGCTTCTTTAGGGTTTACGGGATAGAGCTTTCCCTTAAAACCGCCCAGAATCACATTGATCGCCACAATCCCGCCCCACTTGGCCACATTGTTGGAGGCGCCGATCAGGGCCACGGAACGGGGGGAAAATATCTTTTTCATTTTTTCAATACGTTCGCTCATTACCCACACCTTTTGTCAGTTTTTTACCGGACATTCTCAACGCGAATTTCAAAAAAAGAGCATTCTATTGTATGGCCGGCATGAATAGCAACCCTGTTTTGCTGTCAACGGCAGCGCGAGCCCCGGTTTCGGGGCGGGCCTGGATAACTTCTTGACTTAAAATGGTAAGCGATCAAAAATACCCTGAAATTCGGGCTGGCTCCGATCAACCCGGGAGACGACAAAAGCAAAGGGGTTGTGCGGTCATGCAAAATGATTTTGTGCGCGCGTTTCTGTTTGGCGACGCCGACACGCAGAAAAGCGACGAAAAAATATCAGCGCCAATGATGATGGACCCCAGCAAGGAGGGATGGGTCGGTCTTCCCCACGGCGGTATCGGCATGGGCGCAATGGTTGAGCTTGGGGCATGTTTTGAGCATTGCACAGCCGGAAACGATTTCAAATACCCCATCCGGTGCGGATTCCGCATGGGGGGCAGCGAGGTAAGGGTCGGAGACCCGGTCCAGGTGGAGGCGGTTGCAACCGAAGCGGGTATATCGGGCCGCATCAGCGCCCAAGGGGCAAAGATGCCCTATATCACCGGTGACATCGGGTTCGGCACGGACGGACCGGTAAAAGATGCGTATCCGCGACACTATATTCCGGAAAACTTCTCTCAACTATCAGGAAAACTTTCGCATATTCCCTATTACCGGAACTGCTTTGTCTGCGGGGTGGAGCGGTCGATGCCGGGACTCAAAAGACAGTTTCACCTATGGGAAAGCCCGCATGGTGACATTGCCTGCGCCTTTGCCGGATTCAACCCTGAAGATGAACAGACCCTTCATCGCTTCAACCGCAACGGCGGCCTGCATCCCGTTGCCCTGCTGGCTGTACTGGATGAAACCATGGGCTGGGGCGGTTTTATGGCCTACGCCCACGGCGGGGTGTCCGTGCGACTTAATTTTACGCTGCTCAGAAACATCGGCATTCACGAAAAAGTAGTGTTTTTCGGGCGCGGCGAGCAGGTCAAAGGCCATATCGACAAACGCATGCTTTTCTGGGCGTCGGGCTGCGGGGCCGTGATGCGGGAGGATGGGACGTTTGAGGTGGTGGTGATTTCGTCCGGCCAATGGTATGCCATGAAGGCCCTGACCGAACAGATGAAAAACGAGCTCATTCCCAGAACTCAGAACGAAAGGATCTTTGCCATTGCCGCAAGCCGGGACAAGGGGTAAAAACCTATATAAATCAGAAAAGCAACCGGCTTTGGACCCATCCAGGCGGGGAAGCGGCTACTTTGGCCCGGCCTTGCCAAGGGCCCTCTTCTCAGTAGGACCGGTTGACCGTCAGCACGGGGCAGGGGGCCTTGAGAATCAGGTATTGAGCGGTTGAGCCGAAAATAAGTTTGCCCACCTTTGACTTTCTGCGAATACCGATGACGATCTGGTCGATATCGTTCTCTTTGGCATAAGCCACCAGATCTTCGCCCGGCGTAAGCCCGCGCACCAGAAGATGGGTTGTACAGGAAAGGCCTTGTTGCGCCAGCTTCTCTTTGGCCTTGCTCAATTCGCTTTCCAGGTGATCGATAAGCGGCTGCTCCGCATCGGTTCCTTTTTCCAGAGAGGCCACAAGGTAAAGTTCGGCATCAAATACCTTGGCGTTCCGGATCGCCATTTTTAAAGCCCACTGGGAGCCGTCGCCCCCGTCGTAACAGACCATGATTTTCATTCGTTGTTCTCCTTTGTGAGGGAAACAATTTTAAAATACCATATGGGAACTTACGGCATCCCGGCATCAAAAATCAAGAAAAACAAAAAAACCCGGACCGGCCCTGGTTTGAGGACCGATCCGGCTTTTGCGGTTTGAATTTGGTCAGTGGTTGCTCAAACGGATCAGGCCGGCTGTGGCGCCCATGCCGTCGAAGCCCATGGGCGCCACACTTTTTTTAGTGTTTTGCGGCCGTGTCGATGAAGCAGCCAACGCCGCTGCTTCCACCGCTTTCCCCGGTCAGTTCATCCCACCAGCCGTTACAGTTGTTGTCAACAAGGTCTCCCCTTATTTCCGTCGCGCCGGGATAGACGGAAGGATTTGAATCGTTGCAGTCCACATCATTGCAATA
>JBMORB010000317.1:0-11242 GCA_049320925.1 Thermodesulfobacteriota bacterium
CTCCCACCCGGCGATACTCAGGTTCGCGTTGTATTCCTCAATGGTCATGGCGTTACCGGAGCTGGAAAGGTCGGCCGGTACCCGCTCCTTGTAGCCGGTTCCGGCGGCGTTTATTCTGGGCAGCAGATCGGCCCGGGCAATGCGATAGTAGGCCCTGGCCCGTTCCACGTTCAGGGCCGCGACGCGCAGGTCCCTGTTGTTTTGCAGGGCCATGCCGATGACCTTTAAAAGGCGGCCATCGGTGAAAAAAGCGTCAACGGGCAGGTCGGCGGCCGCGCCGGGTTGGTCTGCCTGCTCCCGCGTATAGGCCGATCCCTGGGGCCAGTCGCCGGCCACTGGAGCCTGGGGCCGCTCATACCGGGGCGCCAGCGTGCAGCCGGCAAAAAGCAGAAAAACACAAATCGCAAACAGGAATTGTTTTGGGGTCATCTTAAAACTCCCTGGATGAAAAGGCGGAGGTCTCGGATCGTGCGCCTTTTTTCCGGCCGAACAGGTTGACCACGATCACGTAAAAAAGCGGAATGAAAAAAATCGCCAGAAAAGTGGCGGTGATCATGCCGCCCAGCACGCCGGTGCCGATGGCGGTCTGTGCCCCGGCCCCGGCGCCCGTGGCAAAGGTCAGGGGCACAACCCCGAACCCGAAGGCCAGGGAGGTCATCACAATGGGCCGAAGCCGCAGCCGTGCCCCCATCAGGGTGGCGTCCACCAGGGGCATGCCCTCGGCGGACTTGGCCATGGCGAACTGAACAATGAGAATGGCGTTTTTGGTGGTCAGGCCCATGACGGTGAGCAACCCGATCTGGAAATAAACGTCATTGGGAAAGCCCCGCAGCATGGAGGCGATCACGCCGCCGATCAGGCCCAGGGGCAGGGCCAGCATGACGGAGATGGGAACGGTCCAGCTCTCGTACAGGGCCGCCAGGCACAGAAAAATAACGACCATGGAAAACGTGTAGAGCAGACCGGTCTGGGCCGTGGCCATGCGTTCCTGGTAAGAAATGCCGCTCCAGTCGAACCCGATGCCCTCGGGAAGCCGGGCCGCGATCTCCTCCATGGCGGCCATGGCCTCGCCGGTACTTCTGCCCGGCGCCGCCTCACCCTGAATGTTCATGGAGGGAAAGGCGTTGAAGCGCTCCAGCCGCGGAGAGCCATAGTCCCAGCGGCCGGTGGCAAAGGCGGACAGCGGCGTCATGGTGCCGGCGGTATTGCGCACGTAGAGCCGCTCCAGGTCCTCGGGCAGCATGCGGTGGGGCGCGTCGGCCTGGACAAAAACCCGCTTGACCCGGCCGCCCTGGATAAAATCGTTTACATAGGCCCCGCCGAAGGTGGCGGCAATGGTGTTGTGAATGGCATTGATGGGAACCCCCAGTGAGCCGGCCTTGTCCCAATCCACATTGATGCGGTACTGGGCCACGTCTTCCATGCCGTTGGGCCGCACCCGGGCCAGCCGCTGATCCGCAAAGGCCATGCCCAGCAGCATGTTGCGGGCCTCCATCAACCTGGCATGCCCGATGCCGCCCCGGTCCTGGAGCTGAAAGTCAAACCCGGTGGCCGTGCCCAGTTCGGGAACCGACGGGGGCGCAAAGGCAAACACCCGGGCGTTGCGGATTTGAGAAAATTTCGCCATGGCCCGGCCGGTCACGGCCTTGACCTTCAGGTCGGGCCGCTGGCGCAGGTCCCAGTCCTTGAGACGGACAAAGCCCATGCCCACGTTCTGGCCCCCGCCGGCAAAGCTGCGGCCGGACAGGGTCATGACCGACGCCACGGCCTCGGTTTCGTTTTCCAGAAAATGGGCCTGCACCTCGTCTAACACCTTGCGGGCCTGCTCCACGGTAGAGCCGGAAGGCAACTGGACCTGAAAAAACATCACCCCCTGATCCTCGTCCGGCAGGTAGGCGGTGGGCATGCGCAGAAACAGAGCGGCCAGCCCCCCCACGATCAAAAGGTAAAGCGCCACGTAGCGGAGCCGGCGCTGTAAAATATTGCCCACGGCTTTCCCGTACCGGTCCCGCATCCAGCCAAAGCCGCGGTCAAAGCGGTGGTAGAAACGGCGGAAAGGCCCCAGAGCGGTTTTGGCTTTTTTTTCCCGCACGGCCACGGGCCGCAGCAGGAAGGCGCACAACACCGGGGTGAGAATCAGGGCCACCACCACCGACAGCAGCATGGCCGCGATGATGGTGATGGAAAACTGGCGGTAGATCACGCCGGTGGAGCCGCCGAAAAAGGCCATGGGTCCGAACACCGCGGCCAGCACCAGGCCGATGCCGATGAGGGCGGAGGTGATCTCTTCCATGGACCTGGCCGTGGCTTCCCGGGCCGGCAACCCCTCGTCGTGCATGATCCGTTCCACGTTTTCCACCACCACGATGGCGTCGTCCACCAGCAGGCCGATGGCCAGGACCATGGCAAACATGGTGAGCATGTTGATGGAGTAGCCGAAGAATCCCAGCACGGCAAAGGTCCCCAGGATGACCACGGGCACGGCCAGGGTGGGAATCAGGGTGGCCCGGATGTTGCCCAGGAACAGAAACATCACCAGGAACACCAGGAGAATGGCCTCAAACAGGGTTTTGACCACCTCGTCGATGGCCACCTCGATAAAAGGCGTGGTGTCGAAGGGGTAAAAGACCTTCACGCCGGGGGGAAAGTACTCGGAGAGCTCATTCAGTTTGGCCCGAATGGCGTTGGCGGTGTCCAGGGCATTGGCGCCGGCAGCGGCCCGGACCGCCAGGCCGGCGGCGGGCATGCCGTTGAACCGGGCATCCACGTCGTAGCGCTCGGTGCCCAGTTCGGTGCGGCCCACGTCCCGTACCCGCACCACGGCGCCGTCGGGGTCGATGCGCAGGGGAATATCGGCGAACTCCTCCGGCGTCTTGAGCAGGTTCTGAACAATGATGGAAGCGTTGAGCCGCTGGCCTTCCACCGCGGGCAGAGCCCCGAACTGGCCGGCGGAAACCTCGACGTTATAGATGCTCAGGGCCGCCACCACGTCGGCGATGGTCATGCGGTAGCCGCTCAACTTCTCCGGATCCAGCCAGACCCGCATGGCATACTGGCCTCCGAAGCTCTCCACTTCACCCACGCCCGGCACCCGGGCCAGCACCTTTTCCAGGTTGGACTGGGCGTAATCCCGCAGATCGTTGCCGTCCATGCTGCCGTCTTCGCAGATCAGGCCCACGATCAGCAGAAAGTTGCGGGTGGACTTGCTCACCTTCACGCCCTGGCGCTGAATCACGTCGGGCAGGCTGGACATGGCCAGCTGAAGCTTGTTCTGCACCTGGGACCAGGCCAGGTCGGGATCGGTGCCCGGCTGAAAGGTGAGTTCGATGCGGCCGGAGCCCGAGGCGTCGCTGCTGGCGTTCATATAGAGCAGCTTGTCAAAACCGGTCATCTTCTGTTCGATGATCTGCACCACGCTGTTTTCCACGGTTTCCGCGGAGGCGCCGGGATAAAAGGCGTCAATGGCGATGGAGGGCGGGGCGATGGGCGGATATTGGGAGATGGGCATATTGTAAATGGCCAGCCCTCCGCCCAGCATCATGATGATGGCGATCACCCATGCAAAGACGGGCCGGTCTAAAAAAAATTTCGAAAGCATGCAAGACCTCCGTCAGTTGGCCGGAGCGGGCGCGGGTTGGGGTTCGGCGGAGACGGCATCAACGGGCACGGGCTTGACGGCGGCGCCCGGGCGGATCTTCAGCTGCCCCTCCACCACCACCCGGTCTCCGGGGGCCAGGCCCGACAGCACCAGCCAGTGGTTGCCAATGGCCCGCTCAATGGTCAGAACACGCTGTTCCACCACGTTGTCGTTGTTAACCACCAGGGCCACTGGCTCACCCTTGGGGTTCCGGGCCACGCCCTCCTGGGGCGCCAGAATGGCTTCGGGCGCCGTTCCTTCCATCACCACGGCCCGCACGAACATCCCGGGCAACAGTACCTGCCGGGGGTTGGGCACCACGACGCGCAGCGCATAAGACCCGGTGGACGGGTCCACGGTAACGTCCCGGAACTGCAGTTCGCCTTCCTGGGGATAGGCGGTGCCGTCTTCCAGCAGAATGCGAACCTTCTTTGTTTCCTGTTCGCCGTTGGTGATTTTACCGGTGTCCAGGTTCCGACCCAGGCGCAGCAGTTCGGCCGAGGACTGGCTCACGTCCACGTAAATGGGGTCCAGCTGGACAATGGTGGCCAGGGCCGCGGGCTGGTAGGCGGTGACCACCGCGCCCGGCGTCACCGAAGACCGGCCGATGCGGCCGGAAATGGGGGCCCGCACCCTTGTATACTCCAGGTTGATGCGGGCCTTTTCCACTTCCGATTTCCAGTATTCGATGTCGGCCTTGACCTGGGAAAGGGCCGCGTCGGCGTCATCATAATCCTGCTGACTGACCGCTTTGGCGGCCAGCAGTTCCCGGTACCGTTCGGCCCGGGCGCCAACCGACGGCAGGCTGGATTGCGACCGCTCCAGGGAGGCTTTGGCCGCGGCATAAACCGCCTCAAACTGGGCCGGATCGATCTGGTAGAGCACCTGGCCGGCCTTGACCGGGGCGCCCTCCTCAAACAGGCGCTTCTGGATAATGCCGTTGACCTGGGGCCGGATTTCGGCCACCAGATAGGGACTGGTACGTCCCGGCAGTTCAGTGGTCAGGTCCACCGGCTGTGCTTCAATGGTGACAACGCCCACTTCCGGCGCCGGGGCCTGGCCGCCCTGCTTCCCGCCCTGTCCCTTGCAGCCGGAAACCAGCAGCAGGCCGGACAGAACGGCCGCCACAATCAGTGCCGCCGGCACAAATTTGTTTTTACCAAACCGTTGCATTCACAAACCTCCACATTTTTAAAACCCTGTCCGCGGTTCCTGTTTTTGCCAACGCACGAACCACCGACAAATCAATGTTGATGCACTCGTAAAAAGTCTTTACCTCGTCATTCCGGGCTTGACCCGGAATCCAGAACCGCCTGAATCCGCCGGCTCCCGGCTTTTGCCGGGGTGACGAAATAAGCGGAAAAACTTATGAAATTTTCCAAATTAAAATTCACCGCAAAGACGCAAAGGACGCAAAGAAAAAGATGAGCGCTTGCGCGTAAAACAGCGGCTGTCTGTTTGCCAAACAAACATAACCCTTTGCGCTCTTTGCGCCTTTGCGGTGCAAAAACAAAGAATCATTTCTTTTCCACAAGAGACAGCCAGACATGTCGCTCCAGAAAACTGCCCGGCACATTTTCTTCCATTTCGCAAAACAGCTTCCACGGCACCGCAACGGTCAATACATGGTCGCCCAGCAGGGGCCGCACGTACTTACGCGCCGAGATGTCGGTCAGCCCCACCACGGCCCTGGGCCGGTCGGACCGGGCCTCCTCGAATGGAATAATCCCGATGGTCTGGCAACCCGCGGCCCATGGAATAATCACGTTATCCATGCCGCCCCGGCCATAGTTGGCCAGAACCACCAGGGCCGACACCTGGTCCGGGTTGGCCACAAACACCACGGTTTCGGGCCTTTTCCCGGCCGGTTCGATTTCATCCAGCGGCCTGAACATCACGTAGGATGATCCGTGATCCATGATGGGAAGCGCTTTTAAAAACTTTTCCACCAGGTCCGGGCTTTTGACATAGGCCTCGCCGTTTAAAAAATTGTCGGCAAACTCCCTGCCCGCTTTTTCCGCCAGCACTTCGCCCACCTGCCGGCCGGTTTCCCATTGGCGGTTTCCCGAGGACAGAAAATGGGTAAAGCAGGGCACTCCGCCCGGAAACTGTTCGTAGGCATTGCCGAACCCCAGGCCCACGCCGCCGCCCCAGCAGCCGTAGGTGGTTTTATCAAAGACGGCGGTCTTGCCTCTGGCCGCGTTGGCAAACATGAACATCACGCAGCCCCACCGGCCCGGCTTGAACTCCAGTGCCTTTTCCGGTTTTTTGTCGGTCAGCAGCACGGCCACGGGGCCGTATTCAAGATCAAGGGCTTTTGCAATCGCGGATTCCATGATGACTCCTTTGGTTATTTTTTGCCTTTTTCCTGTTTTGCCAGTGCCCGGATACCGCCCATGGAAAAGCGGGTGATATGCTCGGCCAGGGATTCGATGTCGGCCGGGTCAAAGGTTCGGGGCCGCAGGATCTCCACCACCTGTTTCGCCTTGAAATGGTGAAGGCACTGGCCCACGATGCTCATGGTGCATAAAAAAACAGAGGAGCTGTCAGCTTCCAGCGCCATCCCCTCTTTTTGAAGCAGGTCGACAACAATGCCGGCCAGATGCCGCTGAAGGGGCCGGATGGAATTTTTTATCATCTGTTTCATCAGGCCGGTGGGGCTGGCGATTTCCTGGGCCATGAGCTTGCCGTGCCAGGCCGGCAGTCCTTCGCCCAGAATGCGCAGCAAAAGCGACCGGATAAAGGCGGAAAGCCGATCTTCGGGTCCGGCGCCGTCGGCAAGCCCCATGTCGGGCGGATACTTTTGTGTCGCCATGCGGTGGGAGTACTCCAGCACCGCTTCGTAGAGGCCTTCCTTGTCTCCGAAGTGATAGTTCACGGACCCCACATGGGTCCCGGCCCGGCGGCAGATGTCCCGCACCGTGGCGCTCCGGAACCCGTGCTCTGCGAACTCCTGGCCGGCGGCCTGGATCAGGCGGGTTTTGGTGTCATCGGTATAAATAGCCTGTGCTTCCATGATGATCCTCAAAAGTGGAACACCAGTTTGGAACAGGTGTTCGAATTTGTCAAGCGGTTCCCTTCCCATGCTCCGTCCGGGCAATTTTACCGACCCCATCCAGATCGCTATCGAAATCGGTATCGAAATCGAACTGCAACCGGAGACGCCATTTCCCTCTGGGAGGGGACGGGCTTGGGGGTTTCGACCCCGATCCCGATCCCGATAGCGATCTGGATTATAAAACAAAGTATAAAAAACAGTTTCAGGCAGGCCACGGAATGTGACCGCAAGGGTTCAAAAGGGCTGGATTTGCTTGACGCGAGCCTTTAAATATCGGTAGACTCGCCCAAGCTTGGCATCCAAATATAATAAACCGCCCGACACCTTAACGTCACCCCGGACCTGATCCGGGGTCCAGTAAAGAAAGACCCGTACCTTATGCGTCATGCCGGACTCCGATCCGGCATCCAGTAAAAAATGACCCATACCCCTTTCCGTTCATCCGCACTGGACCCCGGCTCGGGGGCCGGGGTGACGAAACAAGGCGATTGCCGACGATTTACGAGGCACATTGTCTAAACCTGTATAAGGAGCGCTGATGGTTTTCCCCGTCGCGCAGATTGAAACCGCTGTCTGGGTGCCGCCGGTCACGGCCTTTGTCATCTCCTTTTTCACCTCCATGGGCGGGATGTCCGGTGCCTTTCTGCTGCTGCCCTTTCAGGTGTCGGTGCTGGGCTACGCCAGCCCGTCGGTGTCCGCCACCAACCAGATCTTCAATATCGTGGCCATTCCCAGCGGGGTCTGGCGCTACTGGAAAGAGGGCCGCATGGTGTGGCCCCTGACCTGGATCGTGATTTTCGGCACCCTGCCCGGCGTGCTCATCGGCGCGGTGGTGCGGGTGGCCTGGCTTCCCGACCCCCGCCATTTCAAGCTGTTTGCCGCCGGTGTGCTGCTGTACATCGGGGGCCGGCTGGCGCGGGACCTGGTAAAAAACAGAAAGCGCCCCGCAAAAGAGGCGGCCGGCCCGGTCGACGGCGGCGGCGCGGTCCGCGTGGTCCGGTTCGACGCCAGGCGCCTGGAATACAGCTTTCAGGGAGAGGTGTTCGGCGCGCCCTTCTGGGGCATATTTGCCTTGAGCTTTATCGTGGGCATTGTGGGCGGCATTTACGGCATCGGCGGCGGCTCCATCATCGCGCCCTTTTTCGTGACGTTTTTCCGGCTGCCGGTTTACACCATTGCCGGCGCGGCCCTGATGGGCACCTTTGTCACTTCCGTGGCCGGCGTGGCCTTTTACCAGGCCATGGCCCCGTTTTACCCGAACATCTCCGTGGCCCCGGACTGGCTGCTGGGCCTGCTGTTCGGCGTGGGCGGCATGGCCGGCATGTACCTGGGGGCCCGGTGTCAGCGCTTTGTGCCGGCCGACGCCATCAAGTGGATGCTGACTACGGTGCTGCTATTTACGGCCGGCCAGTACGTGGCCGGGTTTTTCGGTTTTTAGCCCGGATACCCAATATCATGTTTTTCTATTGACCTTTCAATGGAATAGATTTTAGTATCCGAGAAGAAGGGGGGAGCAGGCGTTTTAGGTCATGACACATATTCTATGCGCGAACACGGCGAGAGGGCCTATAAAATATGGCAGTTAACCGAGACAAACCAGATCGATGGAAAGCCGACATCACAAAATCGGTCGACATGTACAACGACTGGTTCATGAGGTTCGCACCAAAGGCTTTTCGAGAGACACGCATTCAGACCACGAAGGAGGTCATAGCCGCTCTCCATTCGACTGAGAACCTTACGAATATCCAGCCCGCAACGATGCGGATGCACCCCGAAATTCTACCAACGCTCCGCATGTCAACTTGTCCGCCCCTCGCGGTCGACCGGCTCATCGGCCTATCTGGTGTCTCCACAAACCTCGTGAAGCGGATTGAGATCGAAAAAAAGCTCCCACCTCGTATGTCGGCCGCTGACGCCGACGCGGAGTTGGCCCGCATTGCCGCTATTATCGAAAGGATGGCCGATCCTGACATCTTCGTTTGGCTCTCGCGAAAGGCCCAACCAGCCATTGAGACTGAAATCCACCGTGCCGCCACCATCGTCGCGGACCGGCTCTGCGGAGCGGTAGCCAACCCCATCATCCGCAACGCCCAGGAGAAGAGACAGCTTGCTGCCATTAAGGAATGGCTTGAGGCGCGAGGCTACCAACAATTACCTATCGGGGAAGGCATCAGGTTCGACGCAATGCCACCAGGCACATTCAGCTTCCGAATGAACGTCCCCGTCAAACTCGAAGGTGGCGTTCGGTCCGTCAACATCCCTATCGACGCCATAATAAATCCGAAAAAAACAAGGAAAGACAAATTCCCAGTCTTCTTTGAAGCGAAGTCGGCGGGCGACTTCACAAACACAAATAAACGGCGCAAGGAAGAGGCCGTGAAGATGGCACAGCTTCGCAGCACTTACGGTAACAAGGTGCAGTTCAATCTTTTCTTGTGCGGTTATTTTGACAGTGGCTACCTTGGATATGAGGCCGCTGAAGGCATCGATTGGGCTTGGGAGCACCGGATCGACGATCTGTCTCTCTTTGGGTTATGAAGATCATGAGTCAAAAATTCGCCAACATCGAAAAGCAAAGGGTCACTCTTCAAGCCGCCCTCGACTCGGGAAAGACCCAGGCAGAGCGCAATCGTCTCGGTCAGTTCGCCACACCAACAGCACTCGCAGAGGACATTCTCCGTTATGCAGCGTCCCTTCTGCCGTCGAGCACAATAGTTCGTTTCCTCGATCCGGCCATCGGAACCGGTTCCTTCTACTCCGCTCTTGTGAAGGTCTTTCCAAAGAATCGCATCGCCGAAGCCATGGGATTCGAAATCGACCCTCACTACGGAAAACCAGCAGAGGAACTATGGAAAGACACGGGTCTAGCTCTGAAGCTCGCGGATTTCACCTACGCCGAATCAGCGCCACGCTTCAACCTAGTCATATGCAATCCACCCTACGTTCGGCATCATCACCTGCAGAACGGCGACAAAAACTGGCTGCAGACCCGGACGCAACAGACGAGCGGAATGAAGATAAGTGGCCTTGCAGGACTTTACTGCCACTTCATGGGCCTTTCTCATGCGTGGATGGCCGAAAGCGGTATTGCTGGCTGGCTAATTCCAAGCGAGTTCATGGACGTTAACTATGGCCAGGCGGTAAAACGATACCTTTTAGAAAGCGTGACACTTTTGCACATCCACCGCTTCGATCCGAGCGACGTGCAATTCACTGACGCTCTCGTCTCGTCGGCCGTTGTCTGGTTCAAGAATGAACCTCCGCCACCCAACCACGAAGTGAAGTTCACCTTCGGCGGGACTCTTGTCAATCCGAAGATTTTGCGCCTTGTCTCGGCCCTCTCTCTTGCTCACGAGCCGAAATGGACACGCTTCCCTGCGTCCGAAGTGCGCCACCGTTCAGACATTCCGACGCTCTCGGACTTCTTTCAGATAAAACGGGGCGTTGCCACGGGCGACAACAGCTACTTTATACTCTCCGAAAACGAGATTAGGGCACGCGAACTGCCAATGGAAGCATTCATTCCCATCCTTCCTGGCCCCCGCTATCTGCAGGAAGACGAAGTGAAGCCAAGAAAGGACGGCTCCCCCGATATTATGCGCCGTCTTTTCCTTCTCAATACAAAACTCTCTGAAGAAGAAATAGCCAAGCGTTTCCCTTCTCTAATCGCCTATCTTGAAGAGGGTAAAGCGCGTAAGCTGCCCGACCGATACCTGTGCATGCACCGCTCGCCGTGGTACGCACAAGAGAATCGGCCGCCGGCTCCTATCGTCTGCACTTACCTTGGTCGCAGTGATGCCAAGACGGGCAGGCCCTTCCGTTTTATCCTCAACGGTTCGTGTGCCACTGTGGCGAATGTCTATCTGGCTTTATATCCTACGCCCCCTATGGCTCGCGAATTTGAGAGGGACTCAACTCTCTTGCGCAGAGTTTGGCGCGCTTTGAATCAACTGTCTCCAGAGGTTCTTGTCGGCGAAGGTCGTGTCTATGGTGGCGGGCTTCACAAGCTGGAACCACGAGAACTTGGGAATGTCCCTGCGGCATTTTTTGTGAACTTGTTTCCAGGCACAAACATTCCGAAGAGGGCAAGGCAACTTGAGCTTTTTGCCGATGCGTGAATAACCGCTAACAACCGCATAAACTCGGACTGGCAATTCCGCTGCGCTCCATTGCCAGCCGGTTATGCCGAGCGTTCCGGGACATCCATACTTTTCTTGACAGCAAGCCTTTTCTTCACATCGACTTTCACCCTTGCGGGACATGCCGGACCGGACATCAAAGGTAAATCCCACCCGTTGCAGCGCAGCCGAGCGCGAATGCTTTTTTCGGGGAAAGCGGGCAGGCTGTCTGAGCGAAGCGAGTTCCTGCCCCGGATATTTCACGATTTGATTTGGCCGCAGATGCAAGGCGCGGCATGCGATTAGCGTAGCGGAGGGCTTTAGCCCTCCATATCGGTGTGGAAGGCTGAAGCCCTCCGCTACATTCTACTGCGAACATGCCGCAACACAGCAGATGCGGCCAGGGCGGCTCGCCCGAAGGGTAAA
>JBMORB010000318.1:0-11161 GCA_049320925.1 Thermodesulfobacteriota bacterium
AGCAAACTCCGGTCGTCCACTGACTGGTATGTCCAGCATTACGCCTTTAACGCGGCCAGGAGGGCGGGATGGGTGCCGGGAACGTCAGGCTGACCACCCTGTTCGGGGTTGCCGGAATCGTGCTGGCCACGGAGTTTGCTGCCGCGACCTTCGCCGCCGGGGGCCTGTGCCGGCCCATGACCGCCCTGCTGGTGTCCCGTGTCATTCAGACGGCCCTGATCCTGTCGGCGGTATGGGGCACACGAAAAACCCTGGCCGAGGTCGGCCTGGACCGGGCGTCCCTGGGCCGGGGACTGGCGGCGGGCCTGGCCTGGTCGGCGGTTTTCGGCGGCATCGTGGCCGTGGCGGGCGCGGTCCTGCTGGCCATGGGCGGTGACCCCCGGACGCTGTTTTCGGTCCGGGTGCCGGCCGGCCCGTGGGCGGTGCCGCTTTATTTTGTGACCGGCGCCCTTGCGGGCCCCCTGTGGGAGGAACTGGTCTTCCGGGGCGTATTGTACGGGTTTTTCAGACGATACGGCGTGATCGCGGGCGTCGTGATATCCACCGCCGTGTTCGCGGGTTTGCACATGCGCGGCCCGTCCCTGCCGGTGACCCAGATCGTGGGAGGGGTGGTGTTCTGCCTGGCCTATGAACGGGAAAAGAGCCTGGCCGCGCCCTTTGTGGTCCATGTGCTGGGCAATTCGGCGATTTTCACGCTGGCCCTTTTGTGACCGGTGATCAGTCGCTGTCGCCGTTGAACCGGCGCCGTATGCGCTCGAGAAGCGCCCCCTGGTTTTTTTTCCTGCCGCTCAGGGCCGGCGCGTTCTGAATAACGCGGTCGGCCATGCGGGAAAAGGGAAGGGTCTGAAGCAGGACCGTTCCGGTGCCGCTCAAAGTGGCCAGAAAAAGACCCTGGCCGCCGAAGAACATGGACCGGAGGCCGTCCGACTGCGGAATGCTGTATTCAATGCCGGTTGTAAAGGCCACGATGCAGCCGGTATCCACGCGAATGGTTTCGTTTCTCAGGGTTTTCTCCACCACCGCGCCGCCGGCGTGAACAAAGGCCATGCCGTCCCCGGTCAGGCGGTGCAGGACAAACCCGTCTCCGCTGAAAAAGCCGGTTCCCAGGCGGCGGGTAAAGGCAATGCCGATCTGCGTGCCGCAGGCGGCGCAGAGAAAGGCGTCTTTCTGGCAGAAGACTTCATTGCCCAGGGACGCCATGTCCATGTCGATGATTCTGCCGGGAAAAGGGGCGGAAAAGGCCAAATGTCTTTTACCGTCGCCGGTGTTGGTAAAGTGGGTCATGAAAAGGGATTCGCCGGTCAGCAGCCGCTTGCCCGTGGCGACAAGCTTTTCCAGCATCCCTTCCGCCGCAGGAGAACCATCTCCCAGCCGGGTCTCAAACCGGATGGCGTCGTCCATGTAGTTCAGGGTGCCGGCCTCGGCAATGACCGTCTCGCCGGGGTCAAGCCCGATCTCAAGGCTCTGAATGTCCCGGCCGGTGATGGCGTAGTCCACTTTGTGACACTGCATGGCCCCTCCTTGCGGATTGAAAGTATTGGCGGCGCGCAAGCCTTTTGCCGATTCATATCACACCCATGGCCGGCGTGCCACCCTTTTGCGTTCCGGTCATGATGATCCGGCCAGTTGTCTGGCCAGTGCCATGGCCGCGGCCCTGTCCGTGATCCGGCCGTCGTTCTGGTGGTCCCGGACCGCGCGCAGCACCCGACCCATGGCCGGTCCCGGCGGCATGCCCAGTTCCTGCAGATCGGCGCCGGATAAAAGGTCAGGCTGCCGCAGGACCCTCTTGATCCGGTTGCAGTAGTCGTCCGCCGTGTTCTCGACCCAGGCGAGAAACCGCTCTTTTTTCTCCGGGTCGCTTTGCCGTCCCGACTTGGCGCACACGTCAGCGGCGGCGAGCAGCAGCAGGGCCAAACCATCATCGCCGGCGCTTTCGAACCACCGGATAATCGTCGCCGGTTTGACTCGCGGCCGCGAAAGTTCCATGGGCCGCATGTGGCCAGCCACCAGCCGCATGAAGAATGCCGTGTCGGCGCCGGAGAGTTTCATGCGCCGGGCCGCGGCCTCCGCGATCTTTTCCCCTTCACGATCGTGGCCGTAAAAAACATGCCTGCCTTTTTCAGTGTCAAAGGCCCTGCAGCCGGGCTTGCCGGCGTCGTGAAGCAGGGCCGCGAGCTTGATCAGGGCAATCCGGTTTTTCATGGCCACGCTGCGGCAGAACGTTTTTGCGGTTCCAGTAAACAGCACGTCGGGCCGGCGCAAAAAGCGTTCGCAATGGCTCAGGGTTTCCAGGCAGTGGCCCCAGACGTCCAGATGGTGGAACCCGTTCTGGCCGCACCCCTTCATGGCCGCTATTTCCGGAAAGAGAGCCTCCAGCGTCCCGATGTCGTCCAGCAGCCGGATATGGGGCAGGGCGTCGGGCAAGGCCAGCAGTTCGAAAAGCTCGACGGTGATGCGCTCGAATGCGCAGCGGGCCGGCAGCCCGGCGCTTTCACGCATGAGCAAAAGGGTGTCCGGGGTGACGGCAAATCCCAGGGTCGCGGAAAACCGCGCGGCCCGCAGGACGCGAACCGGGTCTGAGACAAAGGCCGCCGGGGAGCAGGCCCGGATCAGGCCGTTTTTCATGTCCGCCCGGCCGTCCAGCGGATCGAGAATATCGCCCAGCCGCCCGCCGGGCAGCACCACGGCGGCCATGGCGTTGACGGTAAAGTCCCTGGCCGCCAGATCCGCGTTGATCCCCCCTTCCCGCAGGGGCACCACATCGATAAAGTCGGCAGGGTTGTTTCTGGCAACCACGCGGAAGCATGGGGCATGGGGCTTTTTTTCAAGCCTCACCACGGTGGACCCGGAAGAGCAGACTGCGGCGATGCGGCGGGCCGCGTCTTCGGCTGCCGGGCAGACAACATCCACGTCCCTGGGCAGGCGTCCCATCAGGTGGTCCCGAAGGGCGCCGCCCACCACAAACATTTCCGGTATGCCGGCGCCCAGGGGTGCCAGCCAGCGGCTCAGAAGCGCGGGAAGTTCATGGGCGGTCATGCGGTCGCCTCCCTTTCGGGGGTCACAATTTGTCGGAAAGTTTTACAGGTTATATGTGGCCCGTGGTCTGAAATCAACTCTCGCCGTCCATGGGCCGGCCGGTTGCGCGCAGCCGGATCGCAAGGATTTCGTCGGGAAGCCAAAAACGCATGCGGGGCCCCCAGGTGCCGGTGCCCCGGCACACGATCAGGGCCATGGGCCCGATGTCGTAACGCCCCTCGACAAATGGGTAAACCCGTCGTGTGAGCAGGTCAAAGGGCCAGATCTGACCGCCGTGGGTGTGGCCGCTGAGCATCAGACCGACCCCCATTGCCGCCGCCTTTTCCACTTCCCAGGGCGTGTGAGACAGCAGAATGACGGCGCCGGCCGGCCGGCCCGCAAGGGCGGTTTTTACAGGGTCATCCACCCTTCCCGAACGCTTGTGAATGGTCAGGTCATCCACTCCCGCCAGCACCAGTCCCGGCGCGATTTCTACCCAGCGGTTGTGCAGCACTTCAATACCCGCTTTTTGAAGGATGGCCCCGGCCGCGTGGGATTCGTCATAGAATTCGTGGTTACCGTACACGGCCCAGACGCCAAGCGGGGCCGACAGGCGGCCGAAGGCGTCAGCCAGCCGGTCCTGATGACGCAAAAGGCTGTGTCCTTCGAGCATGTCACCAACCAGCACCACCAGGTCGGGATGAAAGGCGTCGATCTGGCTGGCACGTTCGTTTAGCCATTTTTCGCCGAGAAAGGAGCCGATATGCAGGTCGGACAGGACGGCAATGACCGTACCGTCCATTTCCCGGGGCAGATCGGGGATCTGTATCTCGTGATGGCTGATCACCGGGGACCGGTGGCCCTGAATCAGGGCTATTACACAGAGCAGACCGCCCACGATCAGGGCATATCCCCGCAGACGGGCCGCCGGTCGCCGGAACAGCAGGCCGAAACCGGTGGCCAGGTCCACGACGATCATGGGCGTGGCGAAAAGCAGCAGCGCGCCCATCCAGGTCATGCCCAGCCATTCCAGGCAGAGAAACGGAAACCCGTCATGACCGTGGGACGAAAGCCCGCCGGCCACCAGAACCGCCCAGAGCACAATGGCCGCCGCGGTCATCTGTCTGCCGGAAAACCGGCGCCTGAAAAAGCGAACCCATGCGACCCGCCAGAGCACGTACGCGTGCACAAGGGTGACCGACGAAATGAGAAGAATTCTGAACATGGACATGGACGGAGCCCTGCTGCGGGTGTCAGTGTCGTGGAGGCCGCCGCTTCCACGGGTTGTCCGCGATGTCGCACCAGGGCTTTGTTTTCCAGCGCTGGTGCATCCAGAACCACTGGTCCGGATACCGGCGGATGATGCGTTCAATGGCCTCGTTGTACTGCCGGGTGTTTTCTTCCACGTCCCGGATGGGGTCGCCGGTGTCGATGAGCGGGATCTCTTTTTCAAAGATCACCCGGTACCCGTCCGGCTCACGCACCAGAAAAACCGGCACCACCGGCGCTTTTGTCTTCAGGGCCATGATGGCAAGACCTTTGTTGGTGCAGGCCCGGTGGCCGAAAAAGTCCACGAATACCCCTTCGTACCAGTCCACGTTCTGGTCCATCAGCAGAAACACGCTGCCGCCGGAGTCAACGTGGCGGATGATTTTTCGCATGGCCCGTGCCGAAGGGATCATTTTCGCGCCGAACCGGGTGCGCTGGGACGCGAAAAACAGGTCCAGGGCACTGGAATCAAGGGGCCGGTAAACAAAGGCGGCCTTGAAGTCCGCCAGGGTGGCGGCGGCCGGCAGCAGTTCCCAGTTACCCATGTGGCCGGTAAGGGCGAAAAGCCCTCTGCCCCGACTCAGGGCCTGCTGAAAGTTCTCAAATCCGTCGAGCCGGATGCGGGCCGGAATGTCGGCGGGCAAAAGCCGGGTATACCAGCCGATTTCAAAAATCATTTTCGCGCTGTTTTCAAAAACGCGGCGCGCAATGGCCTCTATTTCCGGACGGCTTTTTTCATGGCCGAAGGCCCGGGCAAGGTTGTCAAGAACAATGCCCCGGTGCTTGCGGTCCAGGCGAAAGGCAAGCGCGCCCAGCCACCGGGCGAGGCGGTTGCTGATAAAAGCGGGCAGACGGCCCATCAGGCCGAAAAGGGCCAGAACGGTTCTGTATTTGAATGTGTCAACACGGTCGGACATTATTATTCCAAACATGAGGCCGGCGCGGCGCCTGTTTTTTCGCAAGACCTCTTTGCCTTTATATGGTAGTAATGAAAGCAAAACCGGCTGTCAATAAATAAAAAGCGGGGGTTTCATGCAGCCGGCCGGAAGAATGTTCTGAACGTGGGACATATGACCCGACAACAGACCATCGGTGGCGGCCTGGCGCTGGCCCTGATCCTGCTGCTGGCGGCTCTGGCCACCGGCAGCCCGTTGCTGATGGCGGCAACCGCCGTCAGCCTGCTGATCTGCGTGGCGGCGCCCGGCGTGTTCAAGCCCTGGGCGGTTTTCTGGTTCGGGCTCTCCCGTGTGATCGGCAAAGTCGTGTCCTGGGTGGCGCTGACCCTCATTTATTCTCTGGTGGTTTTCCCGGTGGCCCTGGTCCGGCGGCTGGCCGGCCGGGACCCCCTGATGCGCGGGCAGTGGAAGAAGGGCACCGGGTCGGTTTTCGTGGACAGAAGCCACACCTTCGGCCCGGAAGACATCGAACACCCCTATTAAAACCCGGAGGCATCATGGAGTTTTTCAGGGACCTGTGGGGCTTTTTAAACAAACGCAAGAAGTACTGGCTGGCCCCCATCATTCTGGTGTTGCTCTTTTTCGGCGTACTGATCATGCTGGCCGGCAACACCGCGGTGGCGCCTTTCGTTTATACCCTTTTTTAAAAGTGCCCGACCATGGATGGACCCATACTGGGCATATCGGCCTATTATCACGACAGCGCCGCCGTGCTGCTGGCGGAGGGCCGGATCGTGGCCGCGGCCCAGGAGGAACGCTTCACCCGGGTCAAGCATGACGCCGCGTTCCCGGCAAACGCCGTGCGATACGTGCTCGCGGAAGGGGGCGCCACCGTGGATGATCTTGCCGCGGTCGCCTTTTACGACAAGCCTTTTCTGAAGTTCGAACGCCTGCTCGAGACCCACCACGCCGTGGCGCCCGCGAGCCTGCCCGCCTTTATCGCCGGCATGCCGGTCTGGGTGCGTGAAAAGCTCTTCACCCGGCGCCTGATTTACCGGGAGCTTTGCGCCGCCGCCGGTCAAAAGCCGGTCCGGCGGCCGAAGCTGCTGTTTGCCGAACACCATCTTTCCCACGGTGCCAGCGCCTATTTTGCCGCTTCCTTTGATGACGCGGCCATTCTGACCACTGACGGAGTGGGAGAGTGGGCCACCACCACCCTGGGTCTCGGCCGGCAGGGGCGCATCACCCTTCTCAAGGAACTGCATTTTCCCCATTCCCTGGGGCTGCTCTATTCGGCGTTCACTTATTATTGCGGGTTTGAGGTGAACAGCGGCGAGTACAAGCTGATGGGACTGGCGCCTTTCGGTAATCCGCAAAGCGACACCTTCCGGCGTTACAAAACGTTGATTTACGAGCATCTGGTGGACCTGCGGCCGGACGGATCGTTTCTGCTGAACATGGATTTTTTCGGTTATGCCTCCGGCCTGCGCATGTGCAACGACCGGCGCTGGGAATCGCTGTTCGGCATTGCCCGGCGGTCGCCGGGGAGCGAGCCGTCGCCGGCTCACATGGACATGGCCCTGGCCATTCAGCAGGTGACCGAGGAGATTGTGCTGCGGCTGGCGAAAACCGCAAAGGACTTGACCGGCGCGAAAAACCTGGTGATGGCCGGCGGCGTGGCCCTGAACTGCGTGGCCAACGGCCGGCTTCTGAAAAGCGGGCTTTTTGAGAACATATGGATTCAGCCGGCGGCCGGGGATGCGGGCGGCGCCCTGGGGGCCGCCTATGCGGCCTGGTGTATTTCCGGCGGCAACACGCTTCCCCCGGTGGAAGACGGGGCCGACCGGATGGCGGGCGCGCTTCTGGGACCGGCCTTTGATTCGACGGCGATTGTGGACACCGCCCGCCGGTTCGGCGCGGTTTATGAACGGTATACCGATATTGACGACCTGTGCCGGGCCACGGCCCGACGACTGGCCACCGGCCAGGTGGCGGGCTGGTTTCAGGGAAGAATGGAATGGGGCCCCCGGGCCCTGGGGAACCGGTCCATCCTGGCTGATCCCCGGAGCCCTGGGATGCAGAGCAGGCTGAACCTGAAAATAAAATTTCGCGAGGCATTCAGGCCGTTTGCGCCGGCGATTCTGAAGGAAGACGCCCGTGATTATTTCGAGCTTGAGGTTTCTTCCCCCTACATGCTGCTGGCCGTGCCGGTAAAAGCGGATCACCGGAAACCGGCACCGGAGAATGATCTGTGCCTGTCCTTGCGGGAGCGGCTGGCCGTTGCCCGTTCGGATATTCCGGCGGTGACCCACGTGGATTTTTCCGCCAGGGTCCAGACGGTGGACCCCAAAACCAATGTCAGGTTCCGGCGTCTGCTGGAGGTTTTTAAACAGGTCACCGGTTGCCCGGTGCTGATCAACACCAGTTTCAACGTGCGGGGCGAGCCGATCGTGTGCACGCCCGATGATGCGTATGCCTGCTTCATGAAAACCGGCATGGATTTTCTGGTGATCGGTGATTTTCTGTTCGACAAGGCGGCCCAGCCGCCGTCAGGTGGCGACAGGCCCAATAGCCCTGTTGAAAATTGATTTTGGACAGCAATGATCCCCACGTATTCCCGCGGTTAAAATTTCCGGGCGACCTGGACTCAATCCCAAAGCTTAAGGTAACCTCGAAAAATTAAATTCACCGCAGAGACGCAGAGGTCGCAAAGGAAAGCATGAGTACTGCGTGTAAAGCAGAAAATATAACCCTTTGCGCACTTTGCGCCTTTGTAGTGCAAAAAAAGAAACCGCCAACATAAAAATTACGCCTTCCAGAACGGAAAGAAACTTCAATTTTCAGAGATGGTCTTGATTCTTAAAGATACCCGGTGTATAAAACCGGGCTTTGATTCCGATGCGGACCAGCAGCGGTGCTTTGTTCGGGTATTTCTTTAAAACGGTACAGACAGCGATGAATGGATGTTACAGAACCAGGGAACAGATACATGGCCTGTTCGAGACGGCCGGCGTTACCTATCTGCCGCGCACCCGCGTGGACTTTGAGCCGCTTTTTTCCGTGCGGCTGGACCGGACCCCTTACTATCGCGCCAACCGCGAGGAGTTTGAGCTTCTGGCCGCAACCTACGGCGCCGACATCCGCAACGCGGTTAAAGCCCCCCTTTATATCCGCAAGGTGGACGATGCCATCGGCCTGGGGGTGTTTGCCGCGGCCCGGATTCAGAAAGACACCTTTGTCGGCGAATATACCGGCGTGGTTCAGATCGCCGGCAGGGACGAGGTCTGCTTTGCCGCGGAGTGCGGGTATGAGTCCGATTATTCATGGTACTACCTGGACAGGCCCCGGGGCATCCCCGAACTGGAGATCAACGGCCGGCGCGAGGGGAACGAGATGCGGTTTGTCAACCACGGGGAACCGCCCAATATCAAGGTGGAGCACACCCTCATCGACGGTCACTGGGTGCTTTTTTTCGTGGCCGGCCGGGATATCGAAAAAGACGAGCAGCTGCTGGTCAGCTACGGCAGCCAGTACTGGGAAGACGGTTTCCGCGCCAAGAACCCCAACGGGGGCCGGTGACGGCCCCGCACCCATATCTGACGCCTATTTCTTTTTGGCCCCGGACCGTATTCCCGGGTCGATAAAAGCGGCAATCTCCCGGGCCACGGCATCGGGCTGTTCGAACTGGATGGCGTGGCCGCAGTCCAGGTGAACGAGGCGGTTTCCACTTTCCGCAGAAAAACGCCCCCCCAGGAACTGGAGGACTCTGGCGTTGTCCACGATCCTGTCTTTGTCGGCGATGACCGCCAGCACGGGCTGCTCCACGGCCAGGGACGCGTGCCATGACATTTCCTGGATTTCATCCATTACGCTGGCCGCTTTCAGAGTGATCATCGTGGTTTTAAGCGGGTCGTTTTCGATGAAATCCAGATAGGCTTCATCTTCCGTGAAATCGTTCCCTTCCATGGGAATGGGCACGCATGCATGGTCCCGGTCCGGCTTGAGGGAAAAGGTGTCGATCATTTTGAGGACCGTTTTTTCGGTCATGTTCAGCACCGAACGGAACCGGTCGTTCCAGAAGAAGCCCGGTGCCAGGAAGATGAGGGTGTCCACGCCGCCGGCAAGGCGGGCGGCGGCCACCGCGGCGTACTGGCACCCCTGGCACCAGCCGGCCAGGTGCACCCGCCGGAAGTGTTTTTTGAGAAACAGCACATGGTCGGTCACGTCGGAGATCACCTCTTCCACCGTGCCCAGATCGCCCCGCTTTTCGTTGAGCCCGCACCCCCTGCGGTCCGGCGCCATGACAGCCAGGCCGGGGCAAAGGGAACGTACCGCGCCGGCCAGGGGGGCCTGCCATCCTGAATGGCTCATGCCGCCGTGAAGGACCAGCAGGACATCATCGCCGCGGGTCGGACCCCAGACCCGGTAATGAACGCGGTATCCGTCCGGCCTTTCCAGGGTTTCGATCCGGGGATGGCCGTCGGCCGGCTCCGCCGGAAAGCGCCCTGCCATGCCCAGTCCCTTGTCCCAGGTGTCCCGGGGCACCAGATGGAGCCCCATGCTGGTTTTGTAGTAGTAGAGCCCGTCCAGGCACAGGCGGCCCTCCCGCCCGAACCGGAGAAGGGGCTTGACCGGCTCCCACGCGGCCAGGTAGTCGCCGAATCCGCCTTCATGTGCCGCCAGGCTCTTTCCGGCGGCCGCCGCCGCGATCAGCCCGGCCCGGGTCAACAGGGAGGTTTCCCCCACGTGGCAGCCGATGATGATGGGCCAGCCTTTCCGGGTCAGCGCCCGGATCAGGTCAAGGGCCCGGGTGAGTCCCCCCACCCGGGAGATTTTAATATTGGCGATAAAGGCGCCGGGCAGGTCGCCGTAGCCGGAAAGATCATCAAGCGACAGCAGGCTTTCATCGAGAATGACGGGCAGGCCGGTTTCAACGGAAAACCGGCTGATGGCCTCCGGGTCCCTTGCCGCCACCGGTTCCTCGACGGCGAAAAAGGGGCCGCCAAGGGATTTGATGTAGGCCACTGCGGCGTCCGTGTCGCCGGCCCAGAGATTGTTGGCGTCCAGCCGGACGCGAAGGTCGTTGATCCGGTATTCCCCGGCAAGCCGGCGAAGGATGTCGACCCGTTTCCGGTCTTTTTCCATTACCCCCTTCAGCTTGATCTTAAAGTCGCGCATGTCCCGGATCAGGTACTGGTCGGCCAGGTAGGTGTACCGCCACGTGTAGTCGTCTCCAAGCACGGCCGAGTAACGGGTTTCCCGTTTGCCGGCATCCGTGCCCAGAAGTGTTTCCACGCTGATGCCGCGCTCCCGCGCGAAAAGGTCCAGGAGCGCCATTTCCACGGCGCACCACGCCGAGGGGAAATCCCGGATCTGTTGCTCGTTGTCTTCTGCCCATGCCCGCATTTCATCAAGGGAGCAAAGCGCCCGGTGGCCCGGCGCGAACTCCTTTTTCGCCCAGGCCACGCTGGAGGCCAGGTCGTCTCCGGCCACATAGTCCCGGGGGCAGCCTTCGCCAAAGCCGGCGAAGGCGTTTCGCGAGGCCCTGACCCAGATGCTTTCACCGGCATGGCGGGTGGCCTTGGCGTGGGTGAACTTGGTTTTCAGAGCGACCTGAAGCGGCAGAATATCCAGCGTTGTCGCTTGATCCGTCATGATGTCTCCTTCTCGTGGTGCCGGGC
Source organism: Thermodesulfobacteriota bacterium (assembly GCA_049320925.1). Taxonomy (GTDB): domain Bacteria; phylum Desulfobacterota; class Desulfobacteria; order Desulfobacterales; family Desulfosudaceae; genus Desulfosudis. The sequence goes on from JBMORB010000318.1 coordinate 10,862, forward strand.
GGCCATCTTGTCCACCTGGTCCAGGTATTCGAAGTAGTGGTCCGAATAGCGGGTTGAAAGAATCCAGAGTATATAGCGCTTCTGAAAGGTAATGCCACGGTTTTCGGCATAAGAGACCGGGTTTACGAGAACCGGGAACCGCTTCTGATGAAAAAGGCGGGAGAGCCGTTCAACCATGACGGTCCAGATGTCACGGGTAAAGCCGGCTTCATCGGTCACGAACACGGTGAGGCAGTTGGACAGCTCCGAGAGGTTGAGGGCCATGTCGGTGACATTGATCAGGGCCACGGCGATCAGGCG